>JAJEDW010000302.1 GCA_022821265.1 Acidobacteriota bacterium | reverse complement strand
CCTCGCGCGCGACGTAGACGAATATCAGGAAGATGATCGAGATGGCGGCCAGCGAGACGGCGAAGATGGCGCGCTCGGCCAGCGTGTCCAGCCGTCGCCGCCAACCGGCGCCGGTACGCGGCGGCGCCCCGGATCCGGAACGCGGCGGATCAGGACTTGGCACGTGTCGTCTCCAGCGCCCCCGGCCATCGGCGGGCCCGGCTACCGCAGGGGATAGTAGCCCACCTCGGACACGATCGCCTGTCCGTCGGGGCCGAGCGTCCAGTCGATGAAGTCCCCGACCAGGCCCTCCGGCTCGCCGACGGTGTAGAAGAACAGGTTCCGGCTCAGCGGATAGGCGTTCGTCAGCACGTTCTCTTCCGATGGCTCGACCGGGGCGTCGCCCTCGGCGGGGCGGATCGACACGGTCTTGATGCCGGTCGCGTACCCGATCCCGCCGTACCCCACGCCGTTGGGATCGTTGTTGACGGCGTTGATCACGGCGGCCGTCCCGGGCAGGGCCTGGTAGCCCGCCGGGAAGTCGGCGTCGTCCATCACGGCTTCCTTGAAGTACACGTAGGTGCCGGAGCTGTTCTCCCGGCCGTAGAGGACGATGCCGGCGTCCGGGCCGCCCACCTCGCTCCAGTTCGTGATCTCGGCGCGGAAGATCCGATCGATCTGGGCGATGGACAGGGTCTCCACCGGGTTCGCCTCGTTCAGGTACACGGCGAGCGCGTCCAGCGCCACGGGAATCTCCGTGACCTCGGCGCCGCGCTGCTCCCGGGCCTGCTCCTTCTCTTCGTCCCGCATCGCGCGCGATGCCTGCGCGATGTCGGTCGACCCGTTGATCAGCGCGGCGATCCCGGTGCCGCTGCCGCCCCCGGTCACCTGCAGGAGCGCGTCGGGGTGCTGGTTCATGTAGATCTCGGCCCACCGCTGCACGAGCTGCACCATCGTGTCCGATCCCCGGACCGTGACGGCCTGCCGCTCCGTCACGGGAGCGCAGGCCGCGAAGAGAACCATGCCCGCGGCCGCTGCAAGGGCCGGGAACGCTTGTTTCGAGGGAATGGTCATGACGGGCCAGAATAGCCCACGCCGCGTGAACGGAGCGTGAACTGCCGGCAAACTGTTTGAAAAATCACGGGACGGGGCGCGCTTCTGTCCCGAAACGGGGCGCGCCGCCGCGGACGCCCCCTTTCGTTGTCGGCATCGATCTGCCACAATCCCTTTCCGTGCCGCGTTCCCGGGCCCGCGCCGGGCCGCCGGCGCGCCGAATCGTGACCGCGCTCGCCGCCATCGACATCGGAACCAACGCCGTACGGCTCGTCATCAGCGACGTCGACGCCAACCTCGAGAGCCGCGTCGTCCAGAGCGTGCGCGAGCCGGTGCGGCTGGGCCGCGAGGTGTTCATCGAGGGCGCTATCCGCGAGGACACGATCGGGCGCGCCGTCGAGGCGTTCCGGAAGTTCCGGACGCTGATCCGCGAGCACGGCGTGGCCGAGGTCCAGGCGGTCGCCACCAGCGCCGTCCGCGAGGCGGCGAACCGCGACATCTTCCTGGACCGGGTCCTGCAGGACGCCGGGATCGAGGTCGAGGTCATCAACGCGCAGGAGGAGGCGCGGCTCATCCACCTGGCCGTTTCCCGGAAGGTCGACTTCAAGGACCGCCTGGCGATGCTGATCGACATCGGGGGCGGGAGCGTCGAGATCACCATCGCGACCCGCGACAACATCCTGCTGGCCGAGAGCTACAAGATGGGGTCGGTCCGGCTCCTGCAGATCCTGGACGAGCACACGCTGGGCGAGGAGCGGTTCAACCAGATGGTCGTCGACTACGTCGACGCCACCCACCGCCGGATGCGGCGCGAGATCGGCAAGCAGAAGATCCAGCTCGCCGTGGGCACGGGCGGCAGCATCGACAGCCTGGCCGATCTGCGCGCCACGCTCTACGGCAAGAACAGCAACCAGAAGATCACCGCCCCCGAGCTGGCCGACCTGGTCGGCGACCTGGAAGGGATGACCACCCACGAGCGGGTCGAGCGGCTCCAGCTTCGCCCGGACCGCGCCGACGTCATCGTGCCGGCGGCCATCGTCCTGAAGGCCATCGTCGAGCGCGCCGGCGTGTCCGAGGTGCTGGCGCCGCGCGTCGGCCTGAAGGACGGCGTCCTGCTCGACCTGGCCCAGCGCGTGTTCCGGGGCCCGTCGCTGCCCGAGGACCAGATCATCGCGTCGGCCCTGCAGTTGGGACGCAAGTTCGCCTTCGACGAGGAGCACGCCATGGTGGTGGCGCGGTTCGCCGTCGAGATCTTCGACCGCACGACGCACCTGCACCACCTGGGCGCGGAGAACCGCATCCTGCTCGAGGTGGCGGCCGTGCTGCACGACATCGGGTATTTCCTGAACGTCTCGGGGCACCACAAGCACACCTACTACCTGCTGACGGCGTCGCCCATGGTCGGGCTGAGCCCGGCCCAGGCGGCCATCGTCGCCAACACGGCCCGCTACCACCGGAAGTCGTTCCCGAAGACGCAGCACGAGCACTACCGCGTGCTGCCCCCGCGCGACCGCGTGACCGTGTCCAAGCTGGCCGCCATCCTGCGGCTGGCCGACGCGCTCGATTACGAGCACGCCGGCAAGGTGCGCGGCATCGACGTCCGGGCCGACGCCGACGGCGTTCGGCTTATACTGAAGGGCGACGGCGACCTGCTGCTGGAGAAATGGGCGCTGGCCAAGAAGGCCGCGCTGTTCGAGAGCGTCCTGCCCGGCCGCGTCACCGTGGAGACATGAACCGATCCGGCGACATCCCGGGAAAGCTGATCGCGGTCGAGGGCCTGGACGGCTCGGGCAAGTCCACGCAGCTCTACCTGCTGAAGCGGTGGCTCGAGCTGCGGGGCTACAAGGTGTTCTTCACCGAGTGGAACTCGTCGTCGATCGTGCGGCAGGCCACCCGCAAGGCCAAGAAACGGCAACTGCTGACCCCGACGACGTTCTCGCTGATCCACTGCACCGACTTTGCCGACCGCTACGACCGGACGATCCTGCCGCTGCTCCACGCCGGGGCCATCGTGCTGGCCGACCGCTACGTCTACACCGCGTTCGCTCGGGACGCGGTCCGCGGGTGCGACCGCCGGTGGCTGCGGCAACTCTACGGCTACGCGCGGCGGCCCGACCTGACGCTGTACTTCAACGTCCCGCTCGAGGTGGCGCTGGGCCGCATCCTGGAAGGCCGCCCGCAACTGAAGTACCACGAGGCCGGCATGGACATGGGCCTGTCGCCCGACCCCTACGACAGCTTCCGCCTGTTCCAGGGGTTGATCCAGGACGAGTACGGCCGCCTCTCCGAGGAGTTCGGCTTCACGGAGATCGACGCGGCCGCGTCGCCGGAAACCCAGCAGGTCCGCGTCCGGCGCATCGTCGAGGAGCGGATGGACCTCGGCCACCACCGCTGGCGCATTCCGCCCTCCTACGCCGCCGCCCTGAACCGGCTGGCGGGCGAGTTCGACGGCCATCGCGCGGGCCGGGAGCCCCGGGAGACCTGATGCCGAAGGGATCCTACGGACACGGGCTGCCGGGCATGGACAGCGAGGCGCTGCCCGGGAAGCTGATCGTCGTCGAGGGCGCGGACGGCTCGGGACGCTCCACGCAGATCCAGCTCCTGCGCGACGCGCTGGAACGCGACGGGCACCCCACGGTCGACGTCGGCCTGAAGCGCTCGCGGCTGGTCGGACGCGAGCTCGACGACGCGATGCGGGGCAACATCCTGAGCCCGCGCACGCTGACGCTGTTCTACGCCACGGACTTCGCCGACCAGCTCGAGAACCGCATCGTGCCGGCGCTCCGCGCCCGGTTCGTCGTCCTGGCCGACCGCTACATCTACACCCTGATGGCCCGCGCGCTGGTCCGGGGGGCCGAGCCGGAGTGGCTGCAGCAGGTCTACGGCATCGCGCTGGTTCCCGACGCGGTCTTCTACCTGGCCGTCAGCCCCCGGGTGCTGGCCGAGCGCAACTTCAGGAAGAACAGCATGCTCGACTACTGGGAGGCCGGGATGGACGTGCGGCGCACGGGCAACATGTACGAGAACTTCGTCCGCTACCAGCGGCAGATCCAGATCGAGTTCCGGCGCATGGAATCCGTCTACGAGTTCGACACGATCAACGGAAACCGGTCGCCGCGGACCATCTTTCGGGAACTTGCTGGTAAAATCGGGCGCCTGTTGAACTAGGAGTCCGCGTGCCCCGGAAGACATCCAAGGCGCCGAAACGCTCGTCCACGGCCGTGGTCGTCAAGGAAGTGAAGCGGCCGAAGCGGGGGCGCGCGTCCGCCGTCGAGCGCGGGCTGGTGGCGCGGCTGGAGCATCTTCGGACGGAGGCCCGGCAAGTGACCGACGCCTACCTGTCCAACCTGGATTCGGACGTGGCGACGCTGGTCGACTTCCTGGAAGGCGCCTCGGAGGTCTCGGCCGGAGGCCGCCCCAAGACGCGGACGATGCGGAACTGGACCGCGGTGCTCGACGGGCTGGACCTGAAGCCCCGGAAGGGGCGGCGGCGCGACCTGCGCCGCATCGAAGCGGCCGTCCGCGAGATGATGAAGACGGCGTTCGAGTAGGCTTCCGTGGCCGTCGACGTCCAGCGCCTGAAGCGCCTGCTCGAGGCGCCCCACCTGGGCCTGCTCATCGAGGGTTTCGACCAGCGCCGCCGCGTCTTCGAGGCCCGTCTCCGGCGCGCGCGGCGCAAGCCGGCCCTGGCCGCCGTCCATGACCTCCGCGTGGCGTCGCGGCGCCTTCTGTCCATGGTCGCCCTGCTGGACGCCGCCGCGCCCGTGCCGGGCCTCATCCGCCTGCGGCGCTCCATCCGCCGCCGGCTGAAGGATCTGGGCGCGATGCGCGACGTCCAGGTCCAGATGGGGCTCGTCGAGACGCTGCTCCCCGGCTTCCCGCAGTTGGCCGCCTTCCACGCCGCCCTGGACCGCCGGGAGCGGCGCCTGGCGAAACGCGCCCGGGAGCGGCTCGGCGAGTGGAGCCTGAAGACGTTCCTCCGCCGCACGGACGGCGTTCTCGACGCCATGATCGCCGGCTTCGACCCGGAGGTCGACTCCCAGGTGGGGCTCCGGATCCAGTCCGCCGTGGAAGACGCGCACCGCCGCGTGGTCGTCGTCCGGGAATGCGTCGATCGGCGCCGGCCGGAAACGATTCACCGCGTGCGCCTGGCGTTCAAGAAGTTCCGGTACATGGCCGAGATCGTCGCCCCGGCCCGCCGGGACTGGACGCCCGAGCGCCTGGAGGCCATGCGCGGGTTCCAGGACCGCATGGGCGCGATCCAGGACGCCGGCGCGCTGCTGGACGCCATGGCGGCCTACCGGCGGCGAACGGGGCGCACCTCCGTGCTGGTGGCCGAGAACGAGGTCCGGCGCCGGCGCGCCGGCCTGATCGAGGCGTTCGTCGAGGTGGCCGACGAGATCCGCTTCTTCCGGCCCTCGCGCGCGGCTGACACCGCCGACGCCCGGGCCGGGAAGGCCGGTTGAGGCATGGAACTCTACGTCCTGCGCCACGCGATCGCCGAGGAGCGGAACCCGATCGAGTACCCCGACGACGCGGCGCGCCCCCTGACCGCGGAGGGCCGGCGCCGCATGCGGCGCGGCGCGCGCGGTCTGGCGCGCATGGGCGCGGCGCTGGACCTGATCCTCTCCAGCCCCTACGCGCGCGCCTGGGAGACGGCCGAGATCGTCGCCGGCGTCCTCGACGCGCGCCACCGGCTGGAGACGTTCCCGCCGCTGGCGGCCGAGGTCGCGCCCGAGGATGCCGTCTCCGAGCTGGCCGGCCGGTTGGGCGGCATGGTCTCGGTCATGGTCGTCGGGCACGAGCCTCAGCTCTCCGCGATCGGATCCATCCTGCTCGCGGGCCGCGCCGACGTGGACCTGCGGCTCGGCAAGGGCGGGTCGTTCAAGCTCCTGTGCCCGAGGATCGAACCGCGCGGGGCGACGCTGGAATGGTGGCTCACGCCCCGGCAGCTTCGCCGCCTCGCGCGCTGAACCGGGGGACGGGGAACGCCATGACACGATCCTCGACGCGGGTGCTGTTCCTCTGCACGGGCAACTCGGCCCGGAGCCAGATGGCCGAGGGCTGGCTGCGCACCCTGGGAGGCGAGAACTACGACGTCTGTAGTGCAGGCACGGCGCCCAAGGGGCTGCACCGCCGCGCGGTCGAGGCGATGGCCGAGGCGGGCGTCGACATCTACGGCCACGCCTCGGAGAACGTCGACGGCTACCGCCACCGGGCGTTCGACTGCGTGATCACGGTGTGCGACCACGCCCGCGAGCAGTGCCCCGTCTTCCCCGGCGCGCGCTCGCTCCACTGGAGCTTTCCCGACCCGGCGGAGATCACCGGCCCCGGCCAGCTCGACGCGTTCCGCCGCGCCCGGGACGCCATCCGCGCCCGCGTCCGGCGGTTCCTGGCCGAACCCGGATCCGCGCGCGAGGATTGAGACTCGGGCAACGTCTCCCAAGGGTCCCGTCGCCAACGGAATCGTCGGGACGCGTGCGCCGTCGGATGCGCGTCCGATCGATGCGTCCGCGGGTTGACGGCAGCCCCTGCGTGGAGCGTCGGCGGACGTCGGCTATCCCAGGCGGCGCCGCAGTTCGTGATTCGGCAGACCGATGGTTCGCCCGACGCCGAAGACGATGTCTTCCTTCAGCCCGTTTCGCTTCGGGATCACCACGGGGCGCGACGCCCCGGCTTCGTCATCACAAGGTGGCTGCCTCTCTGGCGATCGAACGACCAGCCCTCTTGCTCGCAGATCCGGACGAGTTCCCTCCATCTAATGGCTCGCACGAGCCATGGTCCCGAGCTGACTTTCCGCCAGATTCGCCGGAATGACGCCTTCTATGTAGTCGGACCCCCGCCGGTGTCCTACCGAAAACCGTAGCGCGGCGGCTGGGGCTTCGGCGGCGACGTATCGGACGTGAACGAAGTTCGATCTCCGCGGCGAATCCTCGCCCGGCGTCCGCACGCTGAAGCCCGACTCGTGCAGAGCTTCGGCCAGCACGCCGCGTTCGATGCAGGATTCGAACCAAAGCTGGACGGCTTCCTCCAGGGACGCGAACGCCGTCTCTTTCCTGGAAGCCTGCGTCATGACGTCGATGGTCGGACACCAGGCCAGCCAGGCGCGGCCATCTCGCCGGAACCATGCGTCGAGACGCACGTCGTAACCGGCGATTACCGCCCGTCCGCCAACCCCGGATGTGGCCTCTGGATTTTTCATGGCGACTCGCCAAACGAAAAAACGCCCGCGGCTCGCGGCCCTTGGGCGTGCCATGGTCCCGGAATCCCGACCGTCATGATATCCGATACCGGTCCGATCCGGGATGCGTTCGCGGCGTATCGCCGGCCGAATCGGCTACAGCAGCTCGCGAATGATGCGCTCGAGCGCCGCCTCGGTGACGAGACCGACGTGCGTGTCGGCGACCTCGCCGTCGCGCGTCAGGACGAACGTCGTCGGGATGGCCCAGACGCCGCCGAGGGCCTCCTCGAGGACGCCGTCGCCGACGGCGATCGGGTAGTCGATGCCCAGCTCGGCGACCTGCGCCCGGATGTCGACCATGTTCTCCGGGTCCTGGGCGATGCCGACCACTTCGAGCCCCTGCTCCCGGTAGGCGTCCCGCAGGCGGTCCAGCACGGGCATTTCCTCGCGGCACGGGGCGCACCAGGACGCCCAGAAGTTGACGATCGCCACGCGGCCCTTGAGCATGGCCGAGGTCACCGCGCCGCCGTCGAGCCCTTCCAGCGCGAAGGCGGGGAAGGGGCCCTCGTGCGACGGGGGGGCTTCCATGTGCACGATCGAGGATTCGAACGTGTCGAAGACGACGATGTGGAACTCCACCTCGTCGCCCGCCTCGAAGCCGTCCGCGACGTCCGGATGCGCAAGCGGAAACGGCATTTCCATCGCCGGCATGTAGTTGGCGATGGCGTCGTGCGAGATCACGACGCTGGATCGATCCTCGCGGACGTCGACCAGCACGCCCCGCGCCTCGTAGGCGCGGATCGGGGTGGGTTCGGCGGCGCATCCGGCCGCAAGAGCGGCGAAGCCGGCCGCCAGAGCGGCGAGCGCCGCCGGAAAGATCCACCGGGCGGGTTTCATGTCCCCATTGTGGCCCGTGTCCGCGTCGGCGTCCAGTGAACCGCGCCGCCGGGCATGCACCGGGTGCGTATAGAGCGTCATAAATTCATATGATGTTAGTCATTATTATGACATTATGTTGACGCCTAAGGAGGTCTGAAGATGGCGGAGATCGCCAATCCCTTCCGTCCGGGGGCGGGGCATTATCCGCCGTATCTGGCGGGGCGGGATCCGGAAATCGAGTATTTCGGGAAGTTGCTCGAGCAGGGACCGATCCTGGAAAACCTGGTTCTGACGGGACTTCGCGGCGTCGGCAAGACCGTTCTACTGGATACGTTCAAGCCCCGCGCCGTCGGGTCCGGCTGGTTGTGGGCGGGCGCCGACCTCTCGGAGTCGTCCAGCGTCAGCGAGTCGAGCCTCGCAACACGTGTCCTGGCGGATTTGGCGGTTCTGACCTCGGGAATTTCCGTCGCCCCGGACCGAGGGGCGTCGTTCGGTTTCGCCGGCGAGCTCCGGCCAAGCGATCTCGCCGGGTCGCGGTTGGGTTACCAGACGCTCGTCCGTATCCACAATCAGACGCCGGGACTCGCTTCGGACCGCCTCAAGGGCGTCCTGGAGCTGGCGTGGCCGCATTTGGCGCGACGCGGCCGGCGAGGCGTCGTCTTCGCGTACGACGAAGCCCAGAACCTGTCGGACCACGCCGGGAAGGACGAGTATCCGCTCGCCATGCTGCTCGACGTCTTCCAGTCGCTGCAGAGGAAGGGGCTTCCGCTGATGCTGGTGTTGACCGGTCTGCCGACGCTGTTTCCGAAGCTCGTCGAGGCGCGGACGTTCTCGGAGAGGATGTTCCACGTCATGTTTCTCTCGCGGTTGAATCCCGCGCACAGCCGCAAGGCCGTCGTGAAGCCGATCGAGGATGCGGCCGGCCCCGTGCGGTTCGACGACGCCTCCGTCGACACGATCTGCCGGGTTTCCGGCGGCTATCCCTATTTCATCCAGTTCATCTGCAGGGAGGCGTTCGACGTCTGGATCCAACGGCGCCCCGATGACGACATGCCGTCGGTTCCCGTCGACGCGATCTTCCGGAAGCTCGATTCGGACTTCTTTTCAGGGCGGTGGGCGCAGGCGACCGATCGGCAGCGGACGCTCCTGCGGGTGATCGCGTCGCTCCCGGGCGCCGACGACGAGTTCACGGTGCGACAGATCGTGGAGGCGTCGAAGCGGGGCGACGTGACGGCCAAGCCGTTCAGCGGCAGCCACGTTCACCAGATGCTCGCGTCGTTGATCGCGGCGGGCCTGGTCTACAGGAACCGCCACGGCCGCTATTCCTTCGCCGTTCCGCTGCTTGCCGACTACATCCGGCGTCAGGACGCGCCCCTCGACGGAGTCGAGCCGCCTCGGGCGTAGACGCCCGCGCCCCCGGCGCCGGGGTGGTCTCTACCCGCGGCGCGTCGTCAGGGCGCGCATCCCGTATCCGCCGGCGGCGGGGGTTCCTCCGGGGCCGCCCCGGACGCGTCGGCGAAGGGGAAGGGCGGCGCCTCGCGCAGCTCGGCGATCCACGCGCCCTCGACGCAGGTCCAATGCTGGTCGATCTCCCAGCGGAACCCGCCGAGGGGCGTGATCACGTCGAAGTTGACGCTGGCCACGGCGCGCGTCGCGTCGTCGGACAGCTCGATGGCCTCCACCTCGGGGTCCAGGAACGGCGGTTCCGGGTTGGTGATGAATTCCAGGCGGACTTCTTCGCGCATGAACTCCGCCGCGCCCGGGCGGTCGCCCGCCGCCAGCCGGCGCCAGTACTCGTCGGCCCGGGGGCCGAGCGCGTCGAACTCGGACTGGACGGCGAAACCCGCCGCCAGCCATGCCGCGGCCGCGATCAGGAGCGGTGTCATCGAACGCCTCCGTTCCTATAGGACGTATCTAACAGCGGCTTTGGACGAAAATCAACCGCTCCGGCCCGGGCTGCTATGCGGCGCCGGGCAATCCGAGCAGCGAACACACGTCGCGCCACAGCTTGTCGAACGAGGGCGACGCTCGGGCCGCGTCGAGGTCGAATGCCGTGGTCAGCGCGGCCTGGTGCAGCGTCTCGCGGTACGATTGCCCCCGCGGCATTTTGGATGTCAGCCATCCTTTCGCGTCCCGGATGGACTCCGGATCGGGCGGGCCGGTCACTGACATGTCCATTCCCTGCTTCCCGGCCAGCGAGGCGGCGGCTGCCAGGAACCAGGCTTCATACTCCATCTTGGCCAGGACGACCCGGATGGAGCGATCCCGACGGGTCTCCAAGGCGCGTTCCAGAACGCGTCCCGCGACCTCGGCGGGACAGTCGCCGTTCGCGTCCATCAGGATCAGGACGCCACCGTCCGGTCCCGTCTTCCGTGCGGCCAGTTCGACGGCTCGCTCGACTTCTCTTTGTCGCAGGATTCGATTGCGTGCGACGCGAATCGGGCGGGGCGCGTCCATGGTCGTCTCCGGCAAGACGCGTTCCGCGATACGGCGCAAGAGGATCGGCACGGCTTCCACTTCGCCGTGACCCTCGACGATGGCTACGATGCGGCGCACGAGGCGGGGACTGGACCGAACAACTCGATTTGAGCGGACGTCAGGTTCGAGCGGTCCGGGTCCGGGTTGAGCTGGTTCATTCGGAGCAGCTCCCCGGCCGTGTACAGGTGTTCCTTGAACGCCGCGCGTCCCACATCGTCCAAGGGGCCGAGGCGGCTCTCGCCGTGCTCGACGACGACGGCGATGATCGACTCGGCGGCGATGTCGTCGTTGTCCAGCAGATCGGGGCTGTGGCTGGTCACCAGGATCTGCGCATGGCCGGCGGCGTCCCGGAGACTGTCTATGAGCACGCCCGCGGCTGCGGGATGGAGCGCGACCTCGGGCTCTTCGATGCCGACGAGTTGGCGGTCCGCGCCGTTGCGTCCGGAGCCCTGGAAGAGCGCCACCAGGACGCCCAGCGCGCGAAGGGTCCCGTCCGACATGTTTCCGGCGAGGAAACGCCACGGATGTTGCGCGCCCCGCACCTCCTGCCGGAACTCCAGTGTCTCTCTCGGACCGATTCGGCGCCGGGTGACCCCGGAGAGCCCCGGGACGACCTTGCCGAGATAGGCCTCGATCCGCCGCTTGAATTCCGGTGAGCGCGCCTCCAGGTTGGAAAGGACGCTGGCCAGGTTGCTTCCGTCCCGCTTCAGCAGGATTCCCGGATCCGGCGGTTGCAGATCCCGGATCGCCTCGGGGTTCAGGTTGTAGAACCCTGTCGTCGACAGCGCGTCGTACACGGCGCGGAACGCGTCGAGCCCGGAGACGGTCACCAGGTAAAGGCGATCGGCTGCGGCGACCGGCGGCGGCGAGAGCGTGCTCTTGACGATCGAACCCCGGTCCACCTTGTAGTAATGAGAGCCGCCGCCTTCCCGAGGCATGACGTAGCATTCCTCGCCCTGAACTTCGAACCCGCCTTGCGCCATGGCGCCGACGGTGAACGCGTAGTGGCCGCGCCACGCCTCGAGATCGAACTCGAGGCGAATCCCGAAATGCGTCGGATGACCGCCCGAGCGCCGGCGCACCTCGCCGATGCCCCCGCGGTCGAGGAGTGCGTGGTCGATGGAGTAACGCAACGAATCGGCGACGAATCGCAGCGCGTCCAGAAAATTGCTCTTGCCCGAACCGTTCGGCCCGACCAGGAACGAAAGTTGCGCCGGAGCGATGTCGCAGGCGCAGATGCTCTTGTAGTTGCGTAGCGCGATCCGGGTCAGGAGGCGGCGCTCAGGCATGCCGCTCCTCCGAACGCGAGCGGATGGATACGTGTCCGATCATTCCATGAGCACCTGGGCGGAGACGCCCGAGCCTGTTCCGCGGCGACAGCATACACCGCGCCGACGGTCCCCGCGCGCCCGAATCGGCCGGCGGCGCGTCGACGCGCGCGCCGCGGGCTGCTACCCTAATCGAACATCGAATCCCGCCACGCCGCCACGCCGCCGCGCCGCCAGGCCGCCGCGGCGTCCGGGGCGGGGTCGGCCATCCGTCCGATCGATTACTTCTGTTTTCTTCTGTCTCGAACCCCGCCCGCGGGGCACATGGACCAATATCGCGAAATGAACACACTGAACGGACAAGTTGTCACCCGCACGTCACGCCGACTTTGATAAACGATTGTTCAGTGCGGGGTCAGTGTTCCATGTCGCCCCACACGCAGGGGGGCGCCTTCCGGATGAGAACTCGAACTGGGCTTCGTTCACGACTCACGATCCGCGTCGTCGGACTGGTGGTGCTTGCCGGCGTCTTTTTCGGCGCCAACCCCGCCCGGGCGCAGGAGATGTGTCCGCTCCTTCCCGGCACGACGCCTCCCGAGGCGCCGCCCGTAACGGCGCAACAGGTCGCGTCCGGCGCCGCTCCGCTGATGGACTTCGCAGTCGGCGTGAGAAATCAATTCGGTAGCCTGAGCGCCGGAATCGAGACTGTCGGGCAGGCGCTGTATGTCGGATGTCTCGTGCGGCAGGAAGGGGGTCCCTACCGTTCCGGTTCGACCTACGTCGTGACGTTGACGCCCCACGACGGCCGCGTGTTCGTACACGCCAAGGACATGGCGCTTTCCGGCCGGTTGCTCGACCCCTTCGTCTTCGGCACGATCCTGCATGCGCTGGGAGTCGCCCAGACCGATCTGGCCGACCTGGCTTCGGACGATCCCCGGACCGCCGCCCTGGCTCAGGCCGCCGTCTTCAACGTGTTGCTGCAACAGCCGGACGGCGCCTTCGATGCGACCGTCCCCGTACCCGGCCTAAGACCGGGCATACCCGGCGCCTCCGGCCATGCCGCCGTCTATCTCTCGGGCGCGTTGCGGATCCCGTTCGTGGTGCTCGCCGGATTCGACCTCGACGCGTCGCACGTGGTCGAGGAGGAAATCGATTACGGTTCCCCGGCCGTCACGGCCGAGCAGGTGGTGGACCGCAAGACGCTGAAGGCCTTCGTGAACGAGGCCGGGAACTTCGTTCGCGAACTCCAACTGAGCGGCGACATCGCCGCCTCCTCACAGGCCCGAATCGCCCTGCGGGATGAGAACGGCCCCTGGAGACACGGCGCCGTCTACCTCTACATCCTGGATCGCGTCGCCAACGTCATCCTGTTTCACGGGGCTTTTCCGGACAGGTTCGAGCTGAAGCCCCTGATACCGACCGTCCGGGACGTCGTGACCGGCGAGCTGGTTCTCTCGCAGGTTCTCGAAGCGGCGGCCAGCGGTCCGGAAGGCGGTTTCGTCGAGTATTACTGGGACGATCCCAGCGACGACACCGACAGCGCCGACGTTCCCAAAGTGGGATACGCCCGCGAGTTCTCGGGTGTCGTCCGGCGGGCCGACGGCAGCACGTGGCCGGTGGACCTCGTCGTCGGTTCGGGCTACTACGTGACTTCGCCGGACGGCGAGCTGGGCAACCTCCTTCAGGTCCTGCCGTATTTCGCCAACGGCGGCGGCGTCAGCTCCGAGGTGGTGCTGATGAACACGAGCGCCGACCCGATCCGGCCCCTCGTCTACATGGACGGCCCGGACGGCGCAACGATCGATCCGGAAACGGTCGTGGACCTCGTCGAGGGCATGGAGGTCACCGAGGACGGAATCCTGACGTTCCCGGCCGCAACGCCGCCGCTGGGGCGCGTGGCCGTCTCCACCCACGGCCGGGGGGATCCGGTCAACGGATCCGTCAAGCTGGTCGCCGACGGCGCCATCGCCGGGATGCTTCGGATGGACGTTCGCGACGTGGGCCGGGCCATCCTGGAGGTGGGCGCGCCCGTCAGCGACGCCGTGTTCCCCGTCGAACGCCGGGAGGGAGGCTTGAAGACCGGCTTCGCGGTTCACAACCTGGAAGCGTACGCGATGGAGCTCGGCTGCAGGTTGATGACGGCCGGGGCCGTCCTGGAAGAGGTCACCATCCCGCTGGACGCCAACGGGCAGGCGTCCGGCTACATCGAGGAGACGTTCACCGCCGCCGACACGTCGGACTTCGCCGGGTCCGTGCGCTGCACGGCGCCCGACGGGGGGCGGTTCGCCGCCGTCGCCATCGAAATCGACAACGCCGGGGGCATCTTGACCGCGGCGCCGGTCATGGAGGTGGCCGACGGCCGCGCCGAGGCGGCGGACCTGGACTTCACCCATTTCGTCAACGGCGACGGCATGACGTCCGACCTGGTCTTCGTGAACCTGGAAACGCGCGTGGGCGGGCGGTTGCCGAGTCCCTTCGAGGGGCCCGTCCCCCGGACGCGTCCGATGATCTACTTCCATGACGTGGACGGCGCTCCGATCGCTCCGGCCACGTTGGTGGACCTCGCCGACGGCCTGGAGGTGACGGCGGACGGGGCGCTGACGGTCTCGGTCCAGATGGCCCCGCTGGGAGTGCTGACCATCGCCACCCACGGCCGCGGGGACCTGGTGACCGGGTCCGCCCGTGTGGTTTCCGACGGTCCCGTGGGCGGCATGCTGCGGTACGACCTGCCCCACCTGGGCCAGGCCATCGTGGGGGCCAGCGCGCCCGTGGGCGACGCCGTCTTCGAGGTCCGGCGCCGGGAGGGGGGCGTCACCACGGGCGTCGCGCTTCACAACCTGGAAGCGCAGGCCGTGGAGGTGCGCTGCATGTTGATGCGCGGGGGCGCCGTGCTGGAAGACGTCCCGTTTTCCCTGCGGGCCAACGGGCAGACGTCCTGGGTGATCGAGGACGCGTTCACCGCGGCCGACGTCCACGACTTTTCCGGCATGATGCGTTGCACGGCGCCCGCGGGGAGCCGGTTCACGGTCATCGCCGTGGAAGCGGACCCCGCGGACCGCATCCTCGCCGCGGCGCCGGTGATTCCGTTGGAAGCGGCGGCGCCGGAGGAGTAGCCGGCCGCGCGCGCCGCGGCCCCCGCGTCGACGGACACGCCGCGGGCTGCTACCCTATCGGGCATCGAACGATGCCGCCGACACCACAGCCCGCGGAAGGCCCGCCCCACGTCGAGTTCGAGGGCGTCAGCAAGAGCTACGACCAGCGGACGCGCGCCGTCGACGACCTGGACCTGACCGTCCGCCGGGGGGAGTTCCTGACCCTGCTCGGCCCCTCGGGCTCGGGCAAGACGACGTGCCTGATGATGCTGGCGGGGTTCGAGGCCCCCACCGCGGGGACGATCCGCATCGAAGGCCGCCGGATCAACGACGTGCCTCCCCGCCGCCGGGGCATCGGCATGGTGTTCCAGAACTACGCGCTGTTCCCGCACATGACGGTCGGCGGCAACCTGGCGTTCCCGCTCGAGGTGCGCGGGCTCGACGCGGCCGAGCGCCGCCGGCGCGTCGACCGCGCGCTGGAGCTGGTGCGGCTGGAGGGGCTCGCCGGCCGGCGGCCCGGTCAGCTCTCCGGCGGCCAGCAGCAGCGGGTGGCCATCGCCCGGGCGCTGGTGTTCGAGCCCGAGCTGGTCCTGATGGACGAGCCGCTGGGCGCGCTCGACCGCCGGCTGCGGGAGGAGCTGCAGTACGAGATCCGGCGCATCCACGCCGACCTGGGCGTGACCGTGCTCTATGTCAACCACGACCAGAACGAGGCCATGGTCATGTCCGACCGCGTGGCGGTGTTCCGCGACGGGCGCATCGAGCAGGCCGCCTCGCCCGAGGCGCTCTACGAGGAGCCGGAGCGTTCCTTCGTGGCGCGCTTCATCGGCGAGAACAACCGCCTGGCCGGACGTGTCGCCGCCGTCCACAACGAGATCTGCGACGTCGAGGTCGACGGCGGCATCGTGCGCGCCTTCCGGGTGGCGCCCTGCGGGCCGGGCGACCGGGCGACGCTGTCGATCCGTCCCGAGCGCGTGGCCATCGCGCCCACGCCCGGCCTTTACACCAACGAGTTCGACGCCCGCGTCGAGGACATCACGTTCCTGGGCGACCATCTGCGCCTCCGGCTCGACGTCTGCGGCCGGAGCGACTTCATCGTCAAGATCCCCAACATGGTGGGCCACGGCGCCGTCATCGAAGGCGACCGGGTCCGCGTCGGCTGGACGCCGACCGACTGCCGGGTGCTGGACCCGGACGACGAGGAGGAGACGCCATGACATCCCGACACCGGAGGGCGGCGGGGGCGGCCCTGGCGGCCGCGCTGGCCGCCGGCTGCGGCCCCGCGCCTGGCGAGACGCTGACCGTCGTTTCCTGGGGCGGCTCCTACGCGCGCGCCGCCACGCGCGCCTACATCGAACCCTTCGCCGCGGAAACCGGCGTCGACATGCGGCTCGAGGACTACAACGGAGGTCTGGCGCAGGTGCGCGCGCAGGTGGAGTCGGGCAACGTGCACTGGGACGTCATCGACCTGGAGATCGCCGACGCCGTCAGCGGCTGCGACGAGGGCCTGCTGGAGCCGATCGATGCGGCCGCGCTCCCGCCCGGTCCCGACGGCGTCCCGGCCGAGGACGACTTCCTGGGCGACGCGCTGCTGGACTGCAGCATCGGCACGCTGTTCTACTCCACCGTCTACGCCTACAACACCGAGAGCATCCCGGGCGAGAAGCCGGCCACGATCGAGGACTTCTTCGACCTGGAGCGCTTTCCCGGCCGGCGCGGGATGCGCCGCGCGCCGGTCGTCAACCTGGAGATGGCGCTGATGGCCGACGGCGTGCCCATCGACGCGGTCTACGACGTGCTGGACACGCCCGAGGGCCTGGACCGGGCCTTCGAGAAGCTCGACACGATCAAGGACCAGGTTGTGTGGTGGGAGGCCGGCGCGCAGCCGCCGCAGATGCTGGCCGACGGCGAAGTCGTGATGTCGACCGCCTACAACGGCCGCATCTTCAACGCGCAGGTGCTCGAGGACCAGCCCTTCGTCATCGTCTGGGACGGGCAGGTGCTCGACATCGGCCACATGGCCGTCGTCGCCGGCACGCGGAACCTGGCCAACGCCCTGGAGTTCGTCCGGTT
The DNA here is from genome assembly GCA_022821265.1 of Acidobacteriota bacterium. Classification (GTDB taxonomy): domain Bacteria; phylum Acidobacteriota; class Terriglobia; order 20CM-2-55-15; family 20CM-2-55-15; genus JAJEDW01. The sequence continues at coordinate 22,837 of JAJEDW010000302.1, read as the reverse complement.
CGCCACCACGGCCGAGTCGATGGCGCGGGTCAGCGGCTACATCGCCTACAGCCCGGCGCGCGCCTCGGGCCTGCCCCTGGTGGGGACGCACGCCGACACGGGCGTGGACATGAACCCGCACATGCCGACCTACGCGGACAACACGCGGCGCGTGCTTCCCAGCGACTGGCTGTGGTGGAGCGACCAGATGGACGCCATGAACGAGCGTTTCGCCGCGTGGCTGGCGCAGTGAGGCGCCCCGCCCGGCGCGCGATCCCGTCTGGACGGCGCCGCGGGCCGGCCGCATAATGGGGGCGCGCCCGCGCCCGGCGCCGTTCCGGACCGGCCGCGTCCAGGTTTCCCGATGGGCTCCATCCGCATCCGCAACGTTTCGAAGAGCTTTCCGATCCACGTCCAGCCGGCGGAACGGCTCAAGGAGCTCGTCACGGGGAACGCGCCCTCCCGCCAACGCGACTTCTGGGCCTTGCGCGACGTGTCGCTGGAAATACCCAAGGGCGCCACGTTCGGGCTCATCGGCGAGAACGGCTCGGGAAAGAGCACGCTGCTGCAGTTGATCGCGGGAATCCTGAAGCCCACCAGCGGCGAGGTGGCGGTGGAGGGGCGCGTCTCGGCGCTCCTGGAGCTCGGCTCCGGTTTCAACCCCGAGTACACGGGCCGCGACAACGTCTTCCTGTACGGAGCGATCCTGGGCTTGAGCCATCGGGAGATGGAGCGGCTCTATCCGGCCATCGAGAGCTTCGCCGAGATCGGCGACTTCATCGACCGCCCCGTGAAGACGTACTCCAGCGGCATGGTGATCCGGCTGGCGTTCGCGGCGGCCGTCAGCGTGGCCCCGGACATACTCCTGGTGGACGAGGCGCTCGCCGTCGGCGACATCTACTTCCGCCAGCGCTGCATGCGCAAGATGCACGAGCTGAAGCGGGAGGGCGTCACCATCGTGTTCGTCACCCACGCCGCCGGCGAGGTCAAGACCCTGGCCGAGGGGGCGGCCTGGCTGGATCGGGGGCGGCTCGTCGAGTCGGGCGACGCCGAGCCGATCGTCGCCCACTACCTGGCGGCGATGGTCCGGAAGGATTCCGCGTACCGCAAGCGGCTCCCGCGCGAAGAGGGGCCGGGCGAGCCCGCCGAGCCGGTCCGGGCGCCCGAGATCGTCCGGCGGATTCCGAACGTCGATTATCGGTACGGCAACCGCGCGGCCGAGATCCTGGGAGTCGCCGTCCTCGGCGATGACGGGGAGGCGTTGCCGCTGCTGCCCCAGAAAGGCCGCATCATCGTCCGCATCTCGCTCGAGGTGCGCGCCGAGGTGCCCATGCCCATCGTGGGGTTCCTGATGCGCAATCACCTCGGGGTGGACCTGGCGGGAACCAACACCGCGCTGGAAGGGACCGACATGCCCCCGTTCCGGCCCGGCGACGTGCACACGTTCGACTTTCACCTGCAGCTTCCGGAACTCTACCCGTCGCAGTTCTCGTTCACGCTGGCCGTCGCCAGCGGAACGGTGGAAGCCTACGAGGTCTGTGACTGGATCGAGAACGCCGTCGCGCTGGAAGCGGAACCCGGCAGGCTCGTCTACGGCTACCTGCACTTCCCCTGCGAGGTGCGGATCAACTCGGTGACCGCGCCCCGCGTGCGCGTCTCGGAGCCGGGCCCGTGACGCGAGGCCGGCGGAGCGGCGTCCCGCGCCGGGGCCGATGGCGTTCCCGGCGGCGGACGTCGCGGTGTAGCCCGCCGCCGAGGGTCGACGCCGCGGCGGGCCGGCCGAACCCCCATGCCTGAACGATCGGGCCGCATGGCGGGGCATTCCGGCCGCGTGCGCGTGCGGGCGGCGTCGCTGGTCGCGCCGCTGGCGGTCTTCATCGGCGTGACCTTCGCCGTCCCGCTGGGGCTGATGCTCCTCCGCAGCGTCCACGATCCCGTCGTCGCCGACGCCATGCCGGCCACGCTGGCGCTGCTGGCCGAATGGGACGGGCAGGGCGACCCGGGCGAGGCCGTATACGCCGCCGCGGCCGGCGAGTTGGCCGCGGCCTCCGACGCCGGGACGCTGGGCCAGGTGGCCAGCCGCGTCAACCGGGTCCAGGGGGGATTGCGGAGCGTCATGGTCCGCACGCCGCGCCGGTTGCGGGACGCGCCCGACGGGCCGCGCCGCGCCGCGCTGGCGGACATCGACCCCGATTGGACCGACCCGGCCACCTGGCGCGCCATCCGCACCGCCGGGGAGCGGTGGACCCTGCGCCACTACCTGCACGCCGTCGACCTGGACCGCGGCGCCGCCGGCGGCGTGGTCCGCCAGCCGCCCGAGGCCCGCATCTACGTGCGCCTGTTCGCGCGCACGTTCGGCGTCGCCGGCGCCGTCACGGCCCTGTGCCTGCTGCTGGGCTATCCAATCGCATACCTGATCGCGAACGCGCCGGCGGCCCGCGCCCGGTGGCTGCTGGCGCTGGTGCTGGTGCCGTTCTGGACGTCGCTGCTGGTGCGCACCACGTCGTGGATCGTCCTGCTGCAGACCCAGGGCGTCGTCAACGACCTGCTGGTCGCCGCCGGCCTCGTCGCCGACGGGGAGCGCCTGGCCCTGGTCCACAACATGACCGGCACGCTGGTGGCGATGACCCACGTCCTGCTGCCCTTCATGGTGCTGCCGCTCTACTCGGTCATGCGCGGCATCCCGGCGCGGCAGATGGCCGCGGCCGCCTCGCTGGGCGCCGGCTTCGTCCACGCCTTCCGCCGGGTCTACTGGCCGCAGACCGTGCCGGGCGTCGGCGCCGGCTCGCTGCTGGTCTTCATCCTGGCCATCGGCTACTACATCACGCCCGCGCTGGTCGGCGGGCAGAGCGGGCAGTTGATATCCAACCTCATCGCCTACCACATGCAGACGTCGCTGAACTGGGGGCTGGCCGGCGCGCTGGGCGGCATCCTGCTGGCCTCGGTGGGCGTGCTCTACCTGGCCTACGACCGCGTCGTCGGCGTGGACCGGATGAAGCTGGGATGACGCGCCTCGGACGCATCGTGTTCCTGGCCGCCTGCGCGCTGGTGTTCGCGTTCCTGCTGGCGCCGCTGCTGGTGATCGTGCCGCTCAGCTTCAACGCCGAGCCCTACTTCACCTTCACCGAAGGCATGCTGCGGCTGGACGCCGACGCGTTCTCGCTGCGCTGGTACCGGCAGGTGGCCTCCGACGCGGTCTGGCGCCGCGCGCTGGGCAACAGCCTGGCCATCGGCGCCGCCGCCACGGCCCTGGCCACCGCGCTGGGCACGCTGGCCGCCATGGGGCTGGCGCACCCGGCCATGCCGGGGCGCCGGCTGGCGATGGGGCTGCTGATCTCGCCGATGGTCACGCCGCTGGTGATCTCCGCGGCGGGCATGTTCTTCTTCTACTCGTCGCTGGGACTGGCGCAGACGCACGCGGGCCTCATCCTGGCGCACGCGGCGCTGGGCACCCCGTTCGTCGTCATCACGGTCACGGCCACGCTGTCGGCCTTCGACCGTAACCTCACGCGCGCCGCCGCAGGGCTGGGCGCCGGCCCGTGGCGGACGTTCCGCCGCGTCGAGCTGCCGCTGATCGCCCCGGGCGTGGTGTCGGGCGCGCTGTTCGCCTTCGCCGTCTCCTTCGACGAGGTCGTGGTGGTGCTGTTCATGGCGGGCGAGGCGCAGCGCACCATCCCGCGGCAGATGTGGGCCGGCGTCCGCTAGCAGATCAGCCCGGCCATCCTGGCCGTCGCCACGTTCCTGATCGTGTTCGCCGTGCTGCTGCTGTGGACCGTGGAGTGGCTGCGCCGAAGGGCGGGCGGGACGGCTTCTTGAGCGCCGGCCGCTGTGAATATCCGTCGTTTCGCCCTATCATCGCCGGAGGGCGAGAGGCGGCGCGATGCGGCTGACCGATGCGGAGTTGGCGGAGCTTGTGGATGGGGGCGAGAGCTTCCGCGTCGAGTCCAAGGAAACGATGGACGGTTCCGCGCCGGCCCGCATCCGGGAGGCTGTCTGCGCGTTCGCCAACGATCTTTCCGGATCCGGTCAGGCCGGCGTCGTCATCGTGGGCCTGACCGACGCCGGACAATCCAGCGGCGTTACCGTGAACGACCGGCTGCTGACGGAACTCGGCGCCATCAAGACCGACGGCAACATCGTGCCGCCGCCGTCGATGCTCGTAGAAAAGAGGATAGTGCGGGACTGCGCGGTCGCCGTGGTGACGGTGCGGCCGTCCGACTCGCCGCCGGTCCGTTACAAGGGGTCCATCCACGTGCGGCACGGCCCGATGCGAGGCGTCGCGACCGAACAGGATGAACGGATTCTGAACGAGAGGCGCCGGGCGGGGACCATCCCGTTCGACATTCAGCCGGTCCCCGGATCCGGTGTTTCCGACCTCGGCCTTCGCCGGTTCGACGAGGAGTACCTGCCTCGCGCGTTCAGCGCCGAAGTCCTGGAAGCCAACGAACGCACGACGGAGCAGCGGCTTGCGACGGCCAAGATGATCGCGTCCGTGTCCGATTCCAGGGCGACCGTGCTGGGACTGCTTGTCCTTGGCGTACGCCCGCGGGACTTCATTCCGAACGCTTACGTCCAATTCCTCCGCGTCGACGGGGCCGAACTCTCGGATCCCATCGTCGACGAGGAGAATATCGATGGGACGCTCGATGAAATCGTGCGGCGGCTCGACGAGAAGATGAGAGCGCATATCCGTACCCGCCTGGATCTGAACGGAACGGATCGCGAGCGGCGCGAGCCGACCTACCCCCTGGAGGCGCTTCAGCAGATCACGCGCAATGCCGTGATGCACCGCGCATACGAGGCCACCAACGCGCCGGTTCGGGTGAACTGGTTCAACGATCGCGTCGAGGTCCACAGCCCGGGAGGGGCCTTCGGCATGGTGACGCGAAGCAATTTCGGCCGGCCGGGCGTCACCGACTATCGGAATCCCAATATCGCGGAGGCGCTGAAAGTGTTCGGTTACGTGCAGCGCTTCGGGGCCGGGATCGCCATCGCGCGACGGGCGCTCAGCGAGTCCGGGCATCCGGAGCCGGAATTCGTCGTCGAAGACGCGTTCGTCCAGGCGACTATCCGGAGACGCCCGTCGTGACCGTCCCCGTACTGACTTTCTTCAACAACAAGGGGGGCGTCGGCAAGACGTCGCTTGTGTACCACCTGGCCTGGATGCTGTCGGAAACCGGCCAACGCGTACTCGCCTGCGACCTGGATCCGCAAGCCAACCTGTCGGCCGCGTTCCTGGACGAAGACCGGCTCGATACGCTGTGGAACGACCACGCGGGGCGCGCTGGGCGGACCGTGTTCCAATGCGTCCAGCCTCTGCTGGAGGTCGGGGACCTGACAGCTCCCGCGCTCCAGGAAATCACCGGCTCCCTCGGACTGATCCCGGGCGACCTCGCCCTGTCCGGATTCGAAGATACGCTGTCCGGCGTTTGGCCGGACGCGTTGTCCACGTCCAACCGGTATCGGCCGTTTCGCATCCTGACCGCGTTCTGGACCGTCATGCAGGAGGGCGCCCGCCTGATGGACGCCTCGGTGATCGTGGCGGACGTCGGCCCCAATCTGGGCGCCATCAACCGTTCCGCCCTGATCGCGACCGACCATGTCATCGTGCCGCTCGGGGCGGACCTGTTCTCGTTGCAGGGGCTGCGGAACCTCGGTCCGACGCTCCGGCGTTGGCGTGAAGAGTGGCGGAGGCGGCGGGAGAACTGGCCCGAACCGTCGTTCGACTTGCCCGGAGGTCGGATGGAGCCGCTCGGATACATCGTGCAGCAACACGGCGTCCGCCTCAGCCGGCCGGTCAAGGCTTACGACCGTTGGGTCAACCGCATGCCGGAGGAATACGCCCGCAACCTGCTCGGTGGAGACCGACGGCTCTTCCCCCCGTCCCCGGCCGAAGACCCGCATTGTCTCGCCACGGTCCGGCGTTACCGCAGCCTGGTCCCCATGGCGCAGGAGTGCCGGAAGCCGATCTTCGAGCTCACGCCGGCCGACGGCGCCATCGGAAGCCACGCGGCCGCCGTCCGGGACGCGCGGCGCGACTTCCGGGAGCTGGCGGCTCGGATAATGAACGCGGCGACCGCGGATTGAAACCTCCAGGGACGCCGTGCTGCTGCTGTGGACCGTGGAGTGGCCGCGCCGCCGGGCGGGCGCGGGCGCGTGACGGGGGACGGTGAAAGCGAACGGAATCGCTACGGGCCGCGCTTGGCCTCGATCCGGTCGACGGCGCGGTCGATCGCGTGCGTGATGTCGCGAACGATCGTGCGCCGCAGGACGACGATGACCACCCAGATCACTCCCGCCCAGAAGGCGAGTTGAATCAAACCGAACAGCGGGATCAGAAAAGCGATGGTCCAGTCGGGAAACCCCATGGCGTTCCTCCGAGGCCGTCGGGCGCCGCCGGGCGCCAGGTACTTGCAAGCCGTGGACGCGATCGTATCACGGCGCCGCGGGGCCGCTTTCCGCCAAGTCGACGGCGAAGTTCACCAAGGCGACGTCCCGTCTCGATCATATCAATTGTGATATGAACGGAGTTGGTCGCGAATCGGCGTGTCGAGATCCTGAACCGGTGGGTCGTCGCGGAACTCTGGACATGCGCAAGCTGTGGGAGATGCGGATGAGCGGACGGGACGGGGTCGGCCGCGCCATCTACGTGGTGGCGGGCGCGCGGCGGGTAGTGATTCTTCATGCCTTCCGCAAGAAGACCCGAAAGACCCCCGAGAGGGCGATTCGAACGGCCCTTTCCAGAATGAAGGAGTTGGAGTCATGACCGTCCCATTCACGGAGCTCCGGAAGAAGTGGAGACGCGATCCGGACTATCGACGCGAGTTCGAGGCCATCGGTCCGGAGTTCCGCTTGGCGCGGGAACTCATCCAGGCTCGCGTGAAGGCGGGATTGAGTCAGCAGGCGTTGGCCGAGCGGATGGGGGCCAGCCAGCCGACCGTCGCCCGGCTGGAGAGCGGGCACAAACCGTCTCTCAGGACCCTGGAGCGCTACGCCCGGGCCGTCGGCATGAAGGTCGAGATACGCCTTGTGGGAGAGTGACGCCGGCCCGGCCCCCCGCCCCCCTCAGAACCGGTACTTCAGGTTGACGGTGAAGGCGAACAGCCGGATGTCGCCGGCGCCGATGTGGACCGCGACCGGCCGGCTGCCGTCCAGTTGGTTGGTCGGCGCGTGGCTGCGCAGGCGGTCGAGCACGCGGGAGTCGTCGAAGCCGGTGAAGTAGGCCCACCGGCCCTTCAGGCCCAGCGTCACGCGCTCGCTCAACGCGTAGTCCAGGCCGCCCATCACCTGGTAGCCGGCCAACTGGTCGCCCAGGTTGGCCTGCAGGCTGCTGGTCGTCGACGCCAGGTTCCGCTGCAGCACGCCGAGGTCGTCCATCCGGTCGGCGGGGAAGTAGGGCGCAACCGACGTGATCGCGTCCGGGTCGGCGTTGCGCACCCATAACAGCCCGTAGTCCATCCGGGCGATGGCGAACCCCAGGCCGGCGCCCAGGTAGGGCGTCACGCGGCCGCCGGGCGTGAAGTCGTAATAGAGGTTGCCGAAGAAGTTGTGCGAGGTCAGGCTGCCGATGCGGTCGTCGGCGATGATCACCTCGCCGTCGAGCTTGGCCACGGCCGCGCCTTCCCGGCCCCGGATGGGCGACGCTTCGTCGTAGGACGACTCGCGGAAGAAGTACTCGCCCTCCACGCGCCACGGCCCGCCTTCGAGGCGGTAGCCGACGGCGCCGCCGGCCAGGAAACCCGCCGTCGCCTGGAACGCGTTCGTCCACTGCGTGCCGGGAGCGTCGGCGCTGCCGCAGAAGGCGGGCATCCGGTCCGTGAACGGGTTCAGGTACTGGTCGCAGATGCTGCCCGGCGCGTTGACGGCGTCGGCCTCGAGGTTCAATCCGCGCGTGAAGTGGACGCCCAGCTCCTGGCTCACGTAGAAGCCGCCGTCGCGGGATTGGGCCGTCCCGGGCGCGGGTTGGGCCGCCCCGGCCGCGGAACAGGCGATGAGCAACATTCCGGTCCATGCGAATCGCATCGATATGACTCCTTCCCCGACGCCGGCCGGCGCGGCCCGGCGTCCGTGATCCCGAACATGATGACGTTTTCCGTATAACCGCGTCCGACAACGAATATAGCGCGGGATGGGCGGACGTGAACGCGCCGATGGCCGTGGACGGGGCGGGCCCGGGGCCGGATTCCATCGAACGACCGGCCCTCCGCGTGTTGTCCTGGACTTCAAGGAGACGCGCGCGTCTCCGAAAGGAGACCCCCCGACATGAAGACGTCAGCCAAGGCCGCCGCCGTCGCGTTGTTGTCGGCCGCCGTCCTGTTTCCCGGCCGGGCCGCGGCGCAGCGGCCGCCCGAGACCGCGCCCGACGGCACCGATTACCTCCGGGTCAACATCAACCCGACCTTCACGCCGCCGCTGGTCAACATCAACCCCGGCGGGGTGGAACCGCGCGTCGAGGTGAGCCGCATGCCGGACGTCCGCCTCGAGCCGGCGGGATGCGACGACGGGAACAACTTCGAGACCCGCGTCGCCGATTCGATCCAGGGGCCGATGGTCGTGACGTACCTGAGCGCGGGCGCCGGCGTGCAGGCGATGCTGGACACCGGCGACGGGTCCACGTCGGGCGCCGTCGCCCTGGACACGGCGCTCGTGGCGACGGCCGTCTACCTTCGGCGCGGGACGACGCTGCGTTTCGACGGGCCCGTGCTGTACTCGGGGTGCCGGCCGGCTCGGGGTTGAATCGGCCAGGGTCCGGAATCGATTTGCCGTGCGACGGTCCCGTGCCACAATCGCTTTCATGACCTCCGTGCCCGGTCTGTTGCTGGTTCCGGCCATGGCCGCCGCCGGCCAGGGCCTCACCCAGGCCCCGCCGCCGGATGCGGAAGCCGGCGCGCCGCGGCTGGTGTTCCAGGGAGCCTACCTGGCGCCGCTGGAGGAAACGCCCTATCTCCATCCCGCCGTCGTCCTCGGCGACGACGTGGACGTGCGGCCGGTCGATGAACGCAACCGGGCGCGGGGTTACTACGCCGACGGGGACGACCGGTTCCGGATCGCCGCCGTCGACCGCCGCGACGGCGAGGTGTGGGTCCGGCTGGAGTACGCCGTCCGCACGCACTTCCCGACGCCGCCCTACGCGGGCGCCCCGCTGGCGGACGCCCCGTCGTTCTCCATCGTCGTCACTCACGACGCCGAGTCCGAACCGAGCGACGCGCGGCTGGCCGAACAGCTCCAGCGCGCCCTTCGCGTGGCGCCGCCGCCGCCCTACGACGAGGCCGGCCTGGACTGGGACCGCCTCCGCGAGATCGCCGGCGACGACCGGATCGAGCGGGTCGGGCCGTTGGCCGAACCCGCGCCCGGCGGCGCCGAGCCCGCGGCGGAAGACGACGCGACGGCGCCCCCGCGTTGACGGCCCGGAATCGTTTCCCCGGTTCGCCGTCCCGTGGCACAATTGGCCGCATGATCGCCTTGCAGGGTCTGTTGCTGGTGCTGGCCATGCCCGCCGCCGGCCAGGGCCCGATCCAAGCCCGGCCGCCGGCCCCGGAAGCCGGCCCGCTGGGGTGGGTGTTCCAGGACGCTTACGTCGTGCCGTTCGAGAAAGCGCCCTATCTCCACCCCGCCGTCATCTTCGGCGACCATGTGGACGTGCGGGCGATCGATGAACGCGTCCGGGCTCGGGGATATCACGCCGGCGGGAACGACCGGTTCTGGATCGCCAACATCCACCGCCGCGAGGGCAGGTTGTGGCTCCGGCTGGAGTACGTCATCCGCACGGCCTTCCCCACGCCGCCGTACCGGGCCGGCCCGTCGACGGACGCCCTGTCGTCCATCATGGTCATCAAACGCCGCCCCGAGCCGGAGTTCAGCTTCCGGAGACCGGCCCGATAACTCCAACGCGGCGCCCCCGCGTTGACGGCCCCGAGCGCGCCGCCGGGCGTCGAAGGGCCGGCCGTCTCAGGCCAGACCCAGGAACCACGAGAGGACGGGATGCCAGTCGGCCGCGCTGAAACCGTAGGACGCCGGGTGGCGGACGCTCACGATCGGGCATGATCCGCCGGCGTACCGGAAGCGCCCGATCCATTTCCCATCCCGATACCGCGGTTGGTTTCGGATCGGATCCGGCATGTGGCGCCGGCCGGCGGCTTCGATCTCCGCGGCGCAGGCGTCGAATCGGTCGCGCGGCAATCGGTCCCACACCCGGACGCCGAACACGATCGAATGCGTCGGCCGCACCTGGTCGATATTCTCGACGAAGGCCTTTTCGCCCCGTTTCCACTGCTGTTCGGTCGGGAATTCGCCGCGGCCGGTCCGGACCTCCTGGATGAAATTGGCGAACGCGAGGGATTCGTAGAAATCCCGGAGCGCTTCGAGCGTCGAGGCGGCGCCCGGGCCGCGCACGGCGTGGAACATCCGCGTGAAGAACCGGTACCGGTAGCCGTGGACCGTGACGTCCCGGACGACCTGGCGGGTCAGGTCCGGGTAGGCGGGCGTCTCCCCGTGGTGCGAGTCGCCGATCAGCAGGACGCGCTCCGGAAGACCGATGTCGTTGGGGTAGCCGAAGCGCCGGCCGATGTGCGGGTCCAGTCTCACGGGGTGTCTCCTCGCGCCCGGCATCACCCCGCCAACAACAGGATCAGCGCCACGCCGGTCAGGATCGCCACGGCGTGACCCACCAGCGTCCATCGCAGCCGCCGGGTCACCCGGTTCTCGAGACCGTCCAGCTCGACGCGAAGCGCCGGCGGCGTGACCCAGGACGCGTCCGCGGCGTCACGCGGCCGCCCGGCGCCCGCCCGTTCCGGCGCGGCCGGAGCGCAATCGGCGCAGAACTTCCACTGTCCGGACCCGCGAATCTGCTTCACGCGGGAAACCATCTCCCGCAGACCGGTCGCGGCCAGCTTCTCGACGGCGGTCCTCCGGCCCTCGTTGTCGGTTCGGTGAAGGTGCCCGCAGCGGGCCCGATGGATGACGTTGAACGCGGGCGGGCCGCCGAAGTGGTTGAAAACGAACCCGTCGGGATGCTCGGCGAGCCACTCGGAATAGGCCGTCTCATCGTCGGAAAAACGCTCGACCACGAATTCGCCCCCTCGGGCGGCGAGCCTATCACGGCGAGCCGTTTCCATCCACCCGCGGCGCCGGCTCGAACGGCCCCGGGACGCCTTCGCCCGCCGTCGGACGGACCGGACGCCCGGATGCGCCGTTCCCATCCGCCGTTGACGCCGCCGCCGGCAACCCGGTAGACTCACTCTCAGCCCTTCCGGAACGGCGCTGCGCGACTCCCTTTCCGCGCGGCGCGGAGATCGTGCGTCATGGCGGATTGGCTGAACACCCCCCTGATTCTCATTGCGGCGCTGGGCGTCATCAAGATCATCGTCAAGACCGACCGATGGGTTGCGAAAGTGGATGCCGATCGCGCCGCCTTCGACCGGCGCACGACGGAGATGGAGGCGCGCGCCCAGGACGATCGCGCCGCATCGGAACGGCGGGCCACGGACGATCGCGCCGCATGGGAGCAGCGGGCCCAGGAGGATCGCGCCGCATGGGAGCAGCGGGCCCAGGAGGATCGGGCCGCATGGGAGCAGCGGGCCCAGGAGGATCGGGCCGCATGGGAGCAGCGCACCCAGGAGGATCGGGCCGTCCTCGGGGAGTTCATGCAAGAGGTCCGGGCCGACTTCAAGCGATTGGACGCGAAGTTCGACGACCGGCTAGGGCAGTTGGACGCGAAGTTCGACGACCGGTTCGGGCGGCTGGAAGCGAAGTTCGACGACCGACTGGGGCAGTTGGACGCGAAGTTCGATGATCGGTTGGGGCAGTTGGACGCGAAGTTCGACGACCGGCTAGGGCAGTTGGCCGCTAATTTCGACCGCCGGTGCGGACGGCTGGAAGCGAAGTTCGACGACCGGTTCGGGCGGCTGGACCGGAAGTGGGACGAACGTTTCGGGCACATGGACGACCGGCTCGGGGGGGTCGAGCAGGGCCAGGCGCGTCTGGAGGGTCGGCTCGAGGGCCTGCGGGAAGCCCTCGCCGGACGCGCGGCCGGGTAGATCTGGAGCGCCGGGCGACCCCGCCCCCATCCGCCGTTGACGCCGCCGCGCGCAACGCCGTAGACTCGTCCTCAGCCCTTCCGTACCGGCGCCGCGCGCCCCCCTTTCCGCGCGGCGTGGAGATCGTGCGTCATGGCCGAGTGGTTTTCGACGCCCGTGATCGTCATCGCGGGGATCGGTGCGCTGGGGTTCCTCTACGGAACCATCCACTGGATTTCGAACGTCAACACCGATCGGGCCCTCCTGAATCAGCGAGCCGACGACGACCGCAAGGCGTTCCAGGAACGCGCCGACCAGGACCGTGAGGAGTTCCGGCAACGCGCCGACCGGGATCGTGAGGAGTTCCGGCAACGCGCCGACCAGGATCGTGAGGCGTTCCTGAAGCGTGCCGACCAGGACCGTGAAGCGTCGGAGAAGCGCGCCGAAGAGGACCGCGCGGTTCTCAGGGAGTGCATGCGGGAGATTCGGGGCGAGATCCGGCAGTTGGAATCGAAGTTCGACGCCCGTTTCGCCCAGATGGACGAGCGGCTCGGACGGGTGGAGCAGGGGCAGGATCGGCTGGCGGGGATGATGGAAGGCCTGCGGGAAACCCTCGCCGGCCGGGCGGCCGGGTAGAGCCGCCGGGCAGCCCCGTTCCCGTCCGCCGTTGACGCCGCCGCGCGCAACGCCGTAGACTCGCCCTCAGCCCTTCCGCATCGACGCCGCGCAACCCCCTTTCCGCGCGGCGTGGAGATCGTGCGCCATGGCAGAGTGGTTGAATGCGTTGCTGACGGGTCCCGCGTTCTGGATCGCGTCCCTCGGCGGGGTTCTGAGCGTCGGCATGTGGGTCGGGCGGGTGAATTCGGACCGCCGGCTTCTGAAGGCGTTCATGCAGGAGATCCGGGACGACATCCGGCGGCTGGACGCGAAGTTCGACGGCCGGTTCGAGCGGTTGGACGCGAAGTTCGACGACCGGTTCGAGCGGTTGGAAGCGAAATTCGACGACCGGTTCGAGCGGTTGGAAGCGAAATTCGACGGCCGGCTCGGGCGGTTGGACGCGAAGTTCGACGGCCGGCTCGGGCGGTTGGAGCAAGGACAGGCCCGCCTGGAGGGCCGGTTCGAAGGTCTGGAGCGGCGGTTCGTCGGCCTGCAGGACACCCTCGCCGGCCGTGCGGCCGGGTAGAACGGCGCGCGGGCGGGGCCCGGGCGCCCGCCATCCCGACAACCATCCGTTCGGGCGAGCCGCCCGATTCCGCCCCGCTTCGGCGTTGACGCCGCCGTCCGCAACGCCGTAGACTCATCCTCAGCCCTTCCGGACCGGCGCCGCGCAACGCCCTTTCCGCGCGGCGTGGAGATCGTGCGCCATGGCGGAGTGGTTGAATACGTTGCTGACGGGTCCGGCGTTCTGGATCGCGGCCCTCGGTGGAGTTCTCAGCGTCGGCATGTGGGTCGGGCGGGTGAATTCGGACCGCCGGCTTCTGAAGGCGTTCATGCAGGAGATCCGGGACGACATCCGGCGGCTGGACGCCAAGTTCGACGACCGGCTCGGGCGGTTGGAGCAGGGACAGGCCCGTCTGGAGGGCCGGCTCGAAGGACTGGAGGGCCGGTTCGACGGCCTGGAGCGGCGGTTCGAAGGACTGGAGGGCCGGTTCGACGGCCTGGAGCGGCGGTTCGACGGCCTGCAGGCCACCCTGGCCGGCCGTGCGGCCGGGTAGAGCCGCCGGACAGCCCCGTTCCCGTCCGCCGTTGACGCCGCCGAAGGCGACGCCGTAGACTCGCCGTCGGCCCTTCCGGACCGGCGCCGCGCGCTCCCCTTTCCGTGCGGCGTGGAGATCGTGCGCCATGGCGGAGTGGTCGAATGCGTTGCCGACGGGTCCGGCGTTCCGGATCGCGGCCCTCGGTGGAGTTCTCAGCGTCGGCATGTGGGTCGGGCGGGTGAATTCGGACCGCCGGCTTCTGAAGGCGTTCATGCAGGAGATCCGGGACGACATCCGGCGGCTGGAAGCCAAGTTCGACGACCGGCTCGGCCGGGTGGAGCAGGGACAGGCCCGGCTGGCGGGATCGATCGAAGGCCTGCGGGACACTCTCGCCGGCCGTGCGGCCGGGTAGAGCCCGAGCGCCGGGCAACCTCGTTCCCGTCCGCCGTCGTCGTCGACGCCGGCGACGCCATGAAGACGTTTATGCAAGAGATCGGCAGACGGCATCCGGCGGCTGGACGCGAAGTTCGACGACCGTTTCGGCCCGTCGGACCGGACGTAGGACGAGCGTTCCGGGCGCATGAACCCGCGGCCCGGATGCACGGAGCCGGGACAGCCCCGCCCGTCGGAACCATGCCGGCCCCTCGAACGCCAAGGACGCAGCCCCACAACGTGCGCTTCACCAGTCCGACGCAACCGAACATCTTCACGCCCCACGCCCCGCCCAGCCCCCACGCACACGCGTCCCGAACAACACCCCGGCCCTCCCCCCGCAGCCCAAACTATTCCACCCCGCCCACTCGTCTTTCCCCCACCCGCGCGCGTCCATACAAAGGAACATCCAGACGCAACGAACCGCCCCCGCCCCGCGGATCGGGCCACCGCGCCGGCCGCCCAGCGCCCGCCGGCGAAAAAAAGAACCTCCGCGCCGCCCAGCCCGCGCCGGCGCCGAAAGTGTGTCCGAACGACACGCCCCGCGCGCGCCGTGTGTCGGAACGACACACCCCGCGGGACGTCCAGCGAACTCCGCCCCCTTTAGAATCAGCAACCTGCCAGGAGCCGCTGGTTTGGCAACCCGAGTGCATAAGGAAGGACGTGCGGCCGCGTGTGGCCGCGGGCCAGGTACCCGATGAACGATTTGCTTGACAGAAGGTGTAATTCTCGGGCGGATCTGGTATTGTATCGGGCGGCTTGCGTAACTGGCACGGCCGCGTTTCTCGGGTTCGCCGCCAGGCGGGCCTCAACCTCTCTTCTAGAAGGAGCGAACATTCGAATGTTGAAAACCAAATACGTGCTTAGCGCATTGAGCCTCCTGGCAGCGATGACGATCGCAACCAGCGCCTTCGCGCAGGCCACTTTCACGGTCGCGAGCAGCATCGAGCCGCGCGCCCGGATGAACGGCCAGACGGAGTTGGCCGGGAGCATCGGCTTGACGTTGGCGTCGGGAACCATCGCGGCAGCCGCAAACAACGGCAGCGTGATGATCGACTACGGCACCACGATCACGAACTCCGGCAGTGAGACCGTCAGTGTCTGCGGCACAGCCGCCACCGCTCTCCGCACGGGCCAGGTGACGGTGTCCGGCAGTACCATCACCATCCAAGTCACGGACGCCGACACTTGCACCGCCGTGGGCAATCGTATCGACGTGTCGGGCGTCCGGGTGGCGATCGCCGGGCAGGGCCTGAGCGACGTTCAGGCCAACATCACTTCGTCGGGCGGTGTGCAGTTGGCGGCCGGCGCCAACGAGGTGACGGTCATCAACAGCATCGTCGACGAGTTGGTCGACAGCGGCGTGACGGCCGGTGAGAAGATCACGCTGATCCGCCACACCGCGGCTCCCTCCGACGAAGCGTACTTCAAGCTGTTGATCGAGGAGAACGCCGTCGACTCGTTCGGTGACATGGCCGAACTGAACCTGGACTTCTCCGGGATCGGCAGCGGCATGAGCGTCACGATCGACGCTTGGGTAGCGGCCAAGGAAGATCTCGACGACCTCGAGCCGACGAGTTTGATCTTGAACGACTGTGGAGCGGCCACCGACGACGCGACGACAATGGTCGACGAGACTCGCGACTGCGTGGCTACAAACGGCCAATTGGCCCTCGTGGGCGGCGCGATGGAAGATGACGTGCTGGAGCAGACCTTGACCTCGCAAAGCACCGAGGCCGTGGTCAAGATGGGTTTCGGCACGGCTCTCAATGGGTTCGACTCGGACGACGCCACAGAGGGCGTCCAAATAGATGGCCTGGACGAAAACGGCGACGCCATCGTGCTCACCGACATCACGACCGGCAGTCTCGACCCGAATAAGGTCGACGTTGTCGTGATCCGGGGCAGCATCAGGGTCACGACGCGTGGGCCGGGCGCCGTCAGCCTGCCGCTGGGGGACGTGAACATCGCCGCGACCGTGGACGTGGGTCCGATCGGTCCGGCGACCTATGCGCGCACTTTCCGGGGAACCAGGCTGGCTCGCCGGTTCGCCTCAGATCCGAGCCACGCCGTGAAGGTCATCGACGTGACTTCGGACCAGACCATGCTGCGGATTCCTTTCGCGGCGGTCATCGGCGACAGTTGGGACACCGGCATCGCCATCGCCAACACGAACACGGCGTCTGACCAGATGGGCGCGATCACGTTCAACTTCTTCGCGGGCGACGCGGAGATGGATCCCTACACGACCATGGGCGGTTCTCCCGGTAGCGGTCTGAACGACGACGGCATGCTTGAAGCGGGCGGCACGTATGCCGTGCAGCTCAGTGACGTGCTGGAAGCGGCCGGTCACGACGCCGCTTACTCGGGTTATGTCGAGATCACGACCGACTTCACCGACGCGAAGGGGTTCGTGTTCTTGAGTTCGTTCGCCGGGGGCGCGTGGGGCGCCGCAGGCGCGATCGACGACATCACCGACGAGTGAGCGTCATCTAGAGACGTTCGCAACGTAACCATCCATTCGACGGGGGAGGGGCCGCAGGGCTTCTCCCCCGTCGTGCGTTTGGGAAGGAATCGGTTCGGACTACATTCTTGGACTGACACGGCGGCTGCGCCACGGCCATGGCCGAGCCCTGAACGCGTTGCCCAGTCGTGGCGAGGACGCCGCGGATACTATCAAGGCTGATGATCCGGGCGGTTTGATTTTGGGGCGGGAATGTCGTTACATGGCGTAAGGGAAGTCACGGAGGTTGTGTTGATGACAGATTTCCATCGTTTGGGCCTCCGGGCGGGACGGCTTCTGGCGGCAATCGTTCTGGCCGGGGGCGCGGCCCACGCGCAGGCGACGTTCTCGCTGTCGAGTTCGACGAACATGGTGGTCAGCACCGGGCATGCCGAGCCCCTCGGCGCGATCACGTTCACCGTGTCCTCGGGGACATCCACGGCCGGCGCCTTCGAGGTCGACTTGGGCTCGGACATCGTCCTGACCACGCCGGAGAACGCCATCGTCGTCACTCCCAGCACGGGGGCGCCCACGACGGGATACAGCGCGTCGCAGGACGAGGAACGGGGCATCATCACGGTGAACCTGCCGGCCGGCTTGACCCAGGGGCAGTCCGTGACGGTGGAGGGGGTGCGGTTTTCGGTTCCCGCCAGCGGAATCACGACGCTGACGGCCGGGATTTCGTCGTCCGTGCACCGGCTGGGGCAGCTCGACCGCCAGGTCCAGGTCCTGGGCGGCGTGATGCAGGGGCTGATCCTCGACGCGGAATCGGATTCGTCCTTCGCTTTCACGTCGCGAGGCGTGGCCTCGGATCAACTGGGCAACTTCACCTTTAACGAGGGGTTCGCCAGCGCGTGGGTCGACGAGACGGCGTCGGGCGTGAGCGGGCCGACGCAGATCGTCTTCCGCGTGCCGTCGCTGCCGGCCAACACGCAGCTGGTGTTCCCGGCGTCGATCGACTCGGGCGTGGGCAGCACGCTCGTGCTGAACGACTGCGACTGGCAAAACGTCGATATTTCGACCTGCGAGGCACGTGACGTGGATGCCGGTCTGCAGGAGGATCCCGTCATCTATGAGTTCGTGGGGGCCGAAGGCGGCGCCTCCAGCCGTGTTCTCGACGGGTTCAGTTTCCGGCCGACGCTGAACACCGACCAGCCGGGCGTGGGGACCGGGTACTTCCAGGTGTCGCTCGGGCCTATCGGCGCCCTGGAGCCGACGATGGACCTGCCCTCCACGGCCCGCCCCCGCTACGACGCGCTGTGGCTTCCCGCCTCCGGGCCGGGCGGGCCGCGGTCCAAGACGTTGCGGTTCACCGTGGACCCCGAGGCCGAATCGCAGACCTTCACGGTGTCCAACGTCGGCACCGGGGCGGCGCCGCTGACGCTGACGGCCATCGGTGCGGACGGCGAGACCGTAGAGGCGGCCGGCGTCGACGGCGAAGTCTCGCGCACGCTCGGCGGGCAACGGACGCTGACGTTCACGCTGGCGGACACGTTCGGCACGGCGGCGACGCGGGACAACGTGGCGTGGGTGGAGGTCGTCGCCGCCAGCGACCGGATCGTCGGCGCTTCCACGGGCGCCGTCGCGGACGGGGACTACACCGTTCATTCGCAGACTCCGATCAGCCCGGCATTCTTCCCCTTCAACCGGGCGGACTCCACCCAGGTGCCCGTTCTGAGTGTCGTGGGCGAAAGCCCCGAGGCGACTGACTGGGAGTGGACGCTTTACGACGACGCGGGCATGGAGCAGGCCCGCGTCACCACCGAGGACGCCGAACCGGGCGCGGCCGTGCGGGGCGCGCTCCACGACGTCTTCGGCGTGGACGTCTCCACGCTGCCGCTCGCCGGGCACGTGCGCGTCGAGTCCGACGACGCCGACTTCCGCGGCGCCATCGTCGACAACCCGGGCGCGCTGGCCCATTCCACGCCGGCGCTGCTGCGCTCCAGCGTCCGCCGGCGGGTGTATCCCTATTTCTCGAAGGGCGCCGGCTACGACACCATCGTCACGCTCGTCAACGGTTCCGACCAGAACGCGTTCGCCCGGTTGACGGCCTACGGCGCGGACGGCATGGAGCTGGGGTCCCGCGTCACCAACGTGCCCTCGAACACGATGGACGAGTTGAGCTGGGGCGAGATCCTGGGTCCGGACACGTTCCAGTGGGGGTGGTTCGACGTGGAGGTGCGGGGGACCACGGCCAGCCCGTTCGCGACGCCGCCCCGGGTGGCCGCGGCGGTCCGCGTCGAAGCCGTCGGCGACAGCCGGGCCTCGTCGCCGCTGAGCGTCGGCCGCGGGGATGAGCTGTTCTTCACGCCCGTGCGCTCCAGCGACACCGAGTACACGGGCCTGGCCATCCTGAACGGCGGGAGCGAGGAGATGACGGTGACCGTGGAGGCGTGGAGCGCGGACGGCGAGATGTTGGCGTCGTCCGAAGAGGAGATTGCCGCCGACGCCGTCGTCATCGCCGCGCTGCGCACGCTGCTGGCGCCCGACGAGGATCCCGACCCGACGCCCGACCCCGAGGCCGTGGACGAGTCCTACATGGGCCAGGACGGCGGCTACGTGCGCGTGTCCACGGAGTCTACGCGCATGATGGCCATCGGTTTCCTGGGGCGCGTGGACCGCGGCCGGCTGACCTACCTGCACCCGCAGACCGCGCCTTAGGGCGGGACGGGGTATGTCCTGTCGGCTGGACTGTCGTTGCCCGCCGTCAGTTCGTCGAGCGCTGGGCAGAGAGCGCCGCTTCGACTTCCCGCGCCAAGTTGTACACGCTCGCGAAGTCGTACTGGCGACCGAGCTTGGCAACGTAATAGCGTCCGTGCGCCAGCCAATGCCGATAGCCGAACGCGCTGCGGACATCGCCGACCAGTCTCGCGTTCATCTCGCCGTGGTTCTTCCACGCCTCGAGCAGATCGTCCGACAGCGAGACTCTCGCTCCCTTGGTCTCGTACAGTGTCCGAAGCGTGCGCGACAGCCGGTCCCTGTATTTCGCGTAGCAGCGCCGCAGATACTCGACCCGGAACGCGGCCTCGATCGAGGCCAGCACCATCATCGCCGACGCGGCGCCGGCCTCGTACAGCCTCTCGTCCCGCTCCGCGAGGACTTCGTCCTCCGTGTAGAACGCGAACCTCGTCTCGAAGCCGGGGCTCGCCTCCGTGTAGTACAGGTGGATGGCCTCTTCAACCACCGCGTGTTGCTCGGCCACCTGATTCGCTGCGAGATGAGCTCCCGACAACGATACCCGTCTAGCCACCCGAGACTTCCATGATCGCGTCCCGGAACGAATCCTCGCCGAACGCGACAACGGCGCTCTCCGGGGGCGGAGTCTCGATGTACCAGCCCGCTTCGTCGACGTCGCCCCGCGCCATTGCGCGGCTGGATTCCTCAGTGACCCCAACGGTCTCGATCTTCGTGGTGAAAACCGGGCCGTCTTGGGCAAGCAGCACGATCTTCAGGGTCTTCCGCGGTCCCGACAGGTCCACCCGGCCTCGCGCGCCGATGAGCAACGTCCCGATGGGTTTCGCCACGATCTTCTCGCGACCGATCTTGAACGTGAGCTTGTCCGCGTCGTAGCTCCCGAGATGGTCCTCCATCAGTTGTATCGGTGTGCGTTCGACCTTGATCTCGCCCGCCTGTGTGTAGGGCCTGAGATGCTCTTCCATGCGCGTGTACAGCGCGTCAAGCGCTTGCAGCCAGTTGGCTCTCTCCTTGGCCCAGTCGACTTCGTCCTGCACCTGTGCCGTCTTTCTCTTGACGAACTCGGCGAATTCCTGTTTGGCCATCGCTATTCCTCGTCGCTGCCGCTTCAATTGCCTATTGTCCCACGCCACGGCGCGACGCCATAGTCGTTTGCCGCTCCTATCGGCCCACGGGACGCCGAGGCTGCCAGTCTTCGATCGCGCCGCCTCCGATCGGCGCTTCGATCTCCGTCGCGATTGCCGCCTGGAACTCGAACTCGAAGCCCAGTTCGCGGCCGCCTCTTCCGAGGCCGTTCCCTCCGTTTCCGGACCGGCGTCGGCCCGCTGAAACGCGACCCTTGAACTCCAACGGATCCACACTTGAATTCATGATACCGCCCGCGAAAACGGCCGGACACGTCCGCGTTAGAGCAGGTAATGAGGCTGAGCCGCGGGATGTCGTATCAGTGAAAATGTCAAGTCCTCGCTAGAATAGATTCATGCTATTGCGATTGCGGGCCTCCAACCACCGCTCGATTCTCGAGCCGGTGGAGCTGTCCATGATCGCCGTCGACAAGGAGCGGGCGGCGACCCGACGGTTCGATCGCCTGTCCGAGCACGTTCTGACCGTCGCCGGAATCTACGGACCCAACGCGTCGGGAAAGTCGAATGTGCTTGACGCCATGGCTTGGCTGTCGATGGCGGTCGCCACGTCGCTTCGACGGTGGGACGAGCACATTCCGCGCGATGCTCACATGTTCGGAAAGGGACCAACGTCTCCAACGGAGTTCGATTTGGACCTGGAAGTCGAGGGCGTCCGCTACGGGTATCGGCTCGAATTGGACGACTCGGCCGTGCTGTTCGAGAGCCTGGACAGTTATCCGGAAGGACGCCGGCGCAACCTGTTCACGCGCCGGAAAGGCGAAATCGACTTTCGCCGGGGCCTCGACGGAACCCGCGGAATACGGGAATTGCTGACCCCGACCACGTTGGCGCTCTCCGCAGGCAGGCGGGTCCACGATTCCGACTTCCGAAGGGTTGCGCAGGCTCTGTCGAGCATGCGCCTCCTTGGGCCCTGGAACAGTCGGACGTTTCGGGCCCGCGGCCTCATCTGGTTGGATAACACGGCAGACCTGCTCGCCGACGTCGAGGCCGGTCAGGGACGACTGTTCGACACGGGCCAAGATCGGTCGGCGGTCACGGATCGCGGCGCCGCGATGGAATTGCTTCACTTCGCGGATCCCGGAATCGACGAATTCGTGATGACCGAAGACGTGTCGGAGCGCCCGGGTGGGCGTCGCCGTCAACTGGGTCTCGTTCATCGAGGAGACGGTGAACCGGTCACTTTCGATATCGAGGATGAATCCGCCGGAACCCGGACGTGGTTCCGTCTCATCGGTCCGGCGCTCGCAGCGCTCCGATTCGGTCGGGTGCTTCTGCTCGATGAGATCGACGCAAGCCTGCATCCTCGTCTCTCGGCGCGGCTGATCGAGATCTTCCAGGATCCCGAGACCAACATCCGCGGGGCTCAACTCGTCTTCACTTCCCATGACACCTCCTTGCTGAACCACTTGAACCGCGACGAGGTCTGGCTCACGGAGAGAGCGCCCAACGCGGCCACGCGCCTGGTTGGATTGGCCGAGTTCCGGGGTGAACGTGTGAGGAAATCGCTGAACCTGGAGAGAGCCTACCTGCAAGGCCGGTTCGGCGCCGTGCCTGAAGTCGACCGAGCGGCAGTCCGCAGGGCTCTGGGCCTTGCTTCCGCCTGACGATGGCCAAGCCGAACGGCCGGAGGCCTCGCAGGGCCGGTTCACTCCGACGCAGAACCGCGATTCGAGAACCCAAACGGACCTTCCTGGTGTTCTGCGAGGGCGCCAGGACCGAGCCCGACTACATCGAGGCCTTGAAGCGAGAGCCCGCGATCCGCGACTCCGCCTCGGTCGAGATTCGAAACCGCCCGTCGGCCGGCCCGGTTCTTGGCCGGCGCGGTCCTTGCCCCTACGGCGCCGGGTCTGCTAGCCTCCGGTCGTTATGAAAACCACTCCGCTTCCCCTGTTGGTTCTTCTTTCGATGGGCGTCGTGGAACGGGCGTTCGCCGATGACGGCGCCATCGTGCCGTGCGCCGACCGCTCGGTCAGTGCGGCCGCGGTCGCCGACCGCGAGGACATTCAGGCGTTCGTCCAGTGCGCCTACGAGTACGTCCAGGAAATGGGCTTCGACGAGGCCCGTCGCGCGTTTCACGAGGACGCGCGCTGGCGCAGCGGCCCGACCTACGTCTTCGTCGACGTCACGACGCCCGGGGAGTCCCGCGCCATCCTCTTCCCGCCCGACGCATCCAGGGAAGGGACGCCGTGGGGCGTCCTGGTCGACGACTTCGGCACCGACTTGATCGTGGAGTTCGACCGCGTGGCGACCGCCTTCGGCCAGGGGTGGGTGTACTATTCGTTTACGAACCCGGCCACCGGCCGCGCCGAGCCCAAGGCGTCCTACTTCCGGGCGATCGACTGGGACGGGACGCCGGCCGTGATCGGCGCGGGC
>JAJEDW010000116.1 GCA_022821265.1 Acidobacteriota bacterium | reverse complement strand
GCGTGTTCCGCGGTCGCTGGCTCTGGTCCGCGCGCCGCGCCGCGCCGGCCCGGTTCCGGCGTTCCGATCATCTCGGAGATCCCGGAACGCCCCTGGCCGAGTCGGTGCGCGACCGGGTCGAGTCGGAGTGCGGGATCCGGCCCCGTGGCCCGATTCGGCTGCTGACGCACTTGCGCTACTTCGGGTATTGCATGAACCCGGTCAGCTTCTACTACTGTTTCGCCCCGTGCGGGTCGCGGCTGGAGTTCGTCGTGGCCGAGATCAACAACACTCCGTGGGACGAACGGTTCTGCTATGTCGTGGACGTCCGCGACGACGGGGCTGCGGACCGCCGGCATCGCTTCCGGAAGCGTTTCCATGTTTCGCCGTTCATGGGCATGGACCTGGAATACCGCTGGCGGTTCGGCGTTCCGGGACGCCGGCTCGACGTCTGCATGGAGAACTGGAGCGCGGGCGAGCCCATCTTCGACGCGCGCCTGACGCTGGAGCGGGTCCCGATCTCGACCGCGTCGCTGACGCGCGTACTGGTTTCCTACCCCTTCGTCACGCTGAAGGTGCTGGCGGGCATCTATTGGCAGGCGTTCCGGCTCTGGATGAAGCGCGCGCCGTTCCATCCGCATCCCCGGTACCGGAAGACCGCCGGGGGCTCGACGCCGTGAACGACGCATCGACCGGCGGCGTCCGGACGCTCGGCCCGGCGACCGGCGCGTCCCCTCTGGAGCAGCTTGCCCGCCGCCGGGTCCTGGGACGACTCGGCCGGATGCGCGCGGGCCGGTTGACGCTTGCGGACCGGACGGCGACCGTCGAGCTGGGGACGGGCCATGCGCCGGCGGCGCGCGTCGAGGTTCACGGCGCGGACTTCTACCGCCGCGTGCTCTTCGGCGGCGGACTGGGCGCCGCCGAGTCGTTCATGGACGGCGGATGGTCGGCGGACGACCTCACGGCGACCCTGCGCCTGTTCGCGCGCAACCTTCAGTTGGCCGATTCGATGGATCGGGGATGGGCCGCCCTCCGTTCGCTGCCGGCCCGGGCGCTGCACGCGATGCGCGCGAACACGCCCCGGGGCAGCGTCCGCAACATCCACGCCCACTACGATCTCGGCAACGACTTCTTCGAGCTGTTTCTGGATCCGACCATGAACTATTCCGCGGGGATCTTCCAGCATCCGGCGCAGACGATGGAGGACGCCTCCGTGGCCAAGATGGAGCGCGTCTGCCGAAAGCTCCGGCTCGGCGAGTCGGACCATCTGCTCGACATCGGCGCGGGTTGGGGCGGGCTGGCCATTCACGCCGCGCGCGAATACGGTTGCCGGGTCACCGCGGCGACGATATCGAACGAGCAGCACGCGTATGCGACGCGGCGTGTCCGGGAAGCCGGCCTCGACGGCCGCGTCGAGATCCTGCTCAGTGACTATCGGGATCTGGACGGCCGTTACGACAAGCTGGCCTCGGTGGAGATGATCGAGGCCGTGGGGCACCGGTACGTGGACACGTACTTCCAGCAGTGCGCGCGCCTGTTGAAGCCGGACGGCCTGATGCTGTTGCAGGCGATCGTCACACCCGAATACCGGTACGAGAGCTCGCGCCGTTCGGTGGACGTGATCCGCCGCTATATCTTTCCGGGGAGCTGCCTGACGTCGCTGGGCCGGATATCGCGGGCGCTGGCGCGAACGACGGATTTCAGCATCCTCCACCTCGAGGACATCGGTCCCCACTACGCGAGCACCCTGCGGCGCTGGCGCCGGCGTTTCCTCGAGAACGCGGGCCGCGCGCGGGCCCTCGGCTTCGATGAACGCTTCATCCGGCTGTGGCGGTACTACCTGTGCTACTGCGAAGCGGGTTTCGAGGAACGAATCGTCGGAGACGTTCAGTTGCTGCTGGGCCGTTCCCAACAACGGCACCCTTCCATGCTCGGCCACATCGGTGGGGAGGCGGCCGCCGGGGAGCGCCTCGTCGGGGAGCGGCGGTGAGGGATCTCCTCGTGGGCGCCGCGCTCACCGCGGCCGAGCGGGGCTGGGCGCCCGAGGCGTTGGTGCGCCGCGGAATCCGCCGGCTGTGCCGGCAGCGGCTGGACCAGGTCCGCTCCGAAGGGCCCGGCAACGGCGTCGACGCCATGGTGCGCCGGCTGAGCCGGGGTCCGATCGCGCCCCACCCCGGCGAGGCCAAGGCCCAGCATTACGAGGTGCCCGCCGAGGTGTTCGTCCACACGCTCGGTCCGCGTCTCAAGTACAGTTGCGGTTACTGGCCGGATTCGGTCCGGACCCTGGCGGAAGCCGAAGACGCCGCGCTTCGGGAAACGTGCCGTCGCGCCGGCGTGTCCGACGGCATGAATATTCTGGACCTGGGGTGCGGCTGGGGCGCGTTGTCGCTGTGGATGGCCGAGGCCTATCCCGGCGCGCGAATCACTGCGATGTCGAACTCGGACGGCCAACGATCGTTCATCGAGGCGCGGGCGCGCCGCCGCGGTCTCGACAACGTCGGCGTGATCACCGCGGACATCAACGACTTCGAAACGGCCGACCGGTTCGACCGGATCCTCTCGGTGGAGATGTTCGAGCACATGCGGAACTACCGCCGGCTGCTGAAAGCGGTCGCGGGATGGCTCGCAGACGGCGGCCGCCTGTTCGTCCACGTCTTTGCCCATCGCCGCCACTCCTACACGTTCGAGACCGAGGGCGCGGGGAACTGGATGGCGCGCAACTTCTTCACCGGCGGGCTCATGCCGTCGCGAGATCTGCTCCCGCGGTTCCAGGACGACGTGACGTTGGTCGACCAGTGGTGGTGGGACGGGACCCACTATCGTCGGACGGCCGAGGCCTGGCTCGAAAACATGGCGTCCAACCGGGAGGCGCTGATCGAGACGTTCGCGCGGTCCTGCACGCCGGGCGAGGCCGGCCGCCGGTTCCGGCGCCGGAGGCTGTTCTACATGGCCTGCTCGGAGATGTGGGGTTATGACGGCGGCGCCGAGTGGGGCGTGGCCCAATACCTGTTCGAGCCGTCGAGGCTCGATCGACGCCGAACCGTGGGCGGCTAGGCCGCGCGGGGTCGGAAAACGGAGGCGGAGTTCGGTGGCCGAGAACGGACCGTACAGGATGGGGACGATTGCGCGCCTGACCGGTTTTTCCCCGGTGCGACTGCGCGCGTGGGAGCGCCGGTTCGGACTGCTCGAGCCCGGGCGGGGACCCGGGGGGCAACGGAACTACACGGACGACGACCTCAAAGTGCTCGAGCGGGTCCGCGCCTTGTTGGACGAGGGCCGGGCGATCGGAGAAATCGCGGCCCTCGGGCGTCGGCGCCTGCTCGGAGACGCGCGTGAGAAGGCCCGGACCCCGGAGGCCGGACAGGAGGCGCCGCTCTTGGAGACGGTCCGGACGGAGCTGGTCGAGGCGGCCCTCGCGCTGGATTCGGGCCGCATCGACCGAGGGTTGGACGCCATGGCCGCGGCCTCGTCCCCGGAGATGGTCGTCGAGCAGGTGATCGAGCCCGTGGCCCACGAGATCGGCCGTCTATGGGAGATGGGCGCCTGTTCGGTGGCGGCGGAACACCTCATCACGTCGGTCTTCAGGCAACGGGTCGTCAAGCTCATCGAGGCCGCCGAGCCCCGCACGCCGCGCCCGGTCGTGATCGCGGCCTGCCTTCCGGGCGAGGACCACGAGCTGGGCATTCTGATGATTTCCTATTTCGTGAGCCGGGTGGGCGTGCGCGTGCTGTATCTGGGATGCAACCTGCCGCTGGAGGCGTGCCGTCACGCCTGCTCGGTGACCGCGCCCGACGCCGTGCTCCTGTCGGTGACGGTCCCGAGCGTCTACCGGAAGCAACGGGCCGGGCTTCGAGCGCTGGTCGAGGGCGCCGCGCCGACGATGCGGTTCTTCGTCGGGGGACAGGGGGTTCCGTCCGCCCGGGGCCGGTCCGATCCCGAACGGTTGCGACTGATTCATCCCGGCCGGTCGGCGCCCGAGACCGCGCTGGCGATCGCGGCGGAAATACGGACGCGGCCGGGCGGGCCGTCGTCGTGAACGCGAACGGTGAGTCCGAGAACCGTGCTGATCGTCATCTTCCTGGCCTACGGCATACCGCTGTGGCGAATGCGGTATCGCTGGCGCGCCACGATCTACCGGACCGACCGATGGACGATCAACGTGCTGCCGTGGTTCGGACGCGACCTGGCGGCCTTGTTCTCGAACCGCTACTTCACGAGCGACGGAGAGCGCCGGATGGCGCGACGTTACCGGATCTATCTCGTGATCTACTTCGCGCTGCTGGTCCTGATCCTCGGGCTGTCCGGAGGCGGGTGACGCCGAAATGAACGACGCCGTCCACGTCGTCGGAGCGCTTGGGATCAGCCTGGCGATTCAGGCCGTGTTCTTCACGTTCGCGGCATCTCTCCGGACCGACAAGGTCACCGACCTTTCCTACGGCTTGACGTTCGTGGTCCTGGCGCTGCTCTTTCTGATTCGAAACGATCCCCGGGATCCCGCCCAGGCGGCGATGGCGGCGATGGTGGTGTTGTGGGGCGTACGGCTCGCGGCGTATCTCGTCTACAGGATCGCGCGCATCGGCCGCGACACGCGCTTCGACGGGATCCGCGAGGACTTCCTGAAGTTCGCGCGGTTCTGGTTCTTCCAGGGCGTGGCGGTCTGGGTGATCATGCTGCCGGTGACGGCATGGTTCGCGAATCCCGGGGGATGGCGCTGGACCATGGCGGCGGCGGCCGCGGTGTGGGCGGCCGGATGGACGATCGAGACCGTCGCCGATATCCAGAAGTTCCGTCACAAGATGCGTCCGGGGACCGGCCGCGGATGGACCGACACCGGTCTGTGGCGGTACAGCCGGCACCCCAACTACTTCGGCGAGCTGTTGTGCTGGTGGGGGATCTTCGCCTATGCCGCTCCCGCCTTCACGGGTTGGGCATGGCTCACCGTCGCCGGGCCCCTGGCGCTGACCTTCCTGCTGCTCCGCGTAACCGGCATACCGCCGCTCGAGCGGCGGGCCGAGGCGAAGTGGGGCGGCGATCCCGCCTACAGGCGCTACGTCGGAACGACGCCGCGCCTCGTGCCCTGGCCGTTCCGTTGAGCCGCGCACGGGCGTTCGTGAATCGGTCGCGCGGTCGCGGCGCCGGGCGACTCCGACGGATCGGCGTCGGCGGCGGTCGTTTGCGTTCAGGAGCGTTCAGTCTTACTATTCATAAAGTCAGAATAGTAGTGAAATAAGAAAAATGGAGCTTGCGAAGATCACGGCGCGCGGACAGACGACGATTCCGAAGCGCGTCCGGGAGGCGGCGAACCTGGACGTCGGGGATGTCATCGCATTCGAGGTCGAGGGCGACCACCTGTTGATTCGCAAGGTGACACCGGATCGCGACGAATACTTGCGAGGGCTCTCCAAGGTCATGAGCGAGTGGGTCTCGCCCGAGGACGAGGAAGCGTGGCGTGACCTATAGGCCGCTCGACGTGGTCGTCGTGCCGTTTCCTTTCGCGGACCGGCGGGCCGTCAAGCGGCGGCCGGCCGTGATCGTTTCATCGGCCGAGTTCAACGGCGTTCACGAACAGTCGATCCTGGCCATGATCACCTCCGCCGTGAGCGCGTGGCCGAGCGACGTGGTTGTCCGGGACTGGCGGCAAGCCGCCCTCAACGTCGCCTGCAAGGTCCGCTTCAATCTGTTCACGCTGGACGACGCTCTCATCGTCCGAAAGCTCGGCACGTTGTCGAAACGAGACGGCGAGGCGGTGACGAAAGCCCTGGGGTCTCTTCTTCATGCGCCGCAGCGCGTCATGCGGCAGGAACGCGGTCGCCGGGAGAGCCGATGACGGACCCTTCCTCGGAGCGTAAGGACGGCTTCGACGGGACCTGACTTGTCGTGCGACGCAAATAAAGTGTAGACGTCAAAAGCTGTAGTCTGGATGGAACGGCGGGCGCGACTCCGCGTTCCGGACGGCTCGGAGGAGGCGGGATGCGGTATCGGACTCGTTGGATGGCGGCGCCGGCGCTGGCCGTTCTGGTGGCGGCGCCGGCGCTGGGGCAGCTCGAGGACAAGGTGGCGGACCGTTTCTGGGAATCCACGAAGCTGCTGGAGGAACTCGTCAACGCGCCGGACGGGGGAATTCCCCAATCCCTTCTGGAGGGGGCGGAGTGCGTGGGCGTCATTCCGGGCGTCGTTCGCGCGGCCTTCGGCTTCGGCGGGCAATACGGCCGCGGCCTGGTCGTGTGCCGGACCCAGGGCGGTGAGGGTCCCTGGGGGTCCCCCTCCATGTTGTCGCTGGGCGGCGGCAGCTTCGGTTTCCAGATCGGCGGGCAGTCGACCGACGTTCTGATGCTGTTCATGACCCCGGAGAGCATGCGGCACCTGTTGAGCGACGAACTGACGCTGGGCGCCGACGCGTCGGCGTCGGCCGGCCCGGTGGGGCGCTCCATGTCGGCGGCGACGAGCGCGACGCTGCGGGCCGAGATCCTCACCTACGCCCGGAGCCGGGGCCTGTTCGCCGGCATCGCGCTGGACGGCGCCGTGCTCCGTCCCGACGACGAGGCCAACGCCAGCCTGTACGGCTACGGCGTATCCGCCGAGACCCTGCTCCTGGACGGGACGGTCGCCGTTCCGCCGACGGCCGGGGAATTCATCCGGACATTGACGGCCTATTCGTCGCGCGAGCCGGAGCCGGCCGCGCAGTAACGGCGGCGAGCCGCCTCCAACCCGATGCGAGGGATCGACGAGGGCCTGACCCACGGGGCCGCCGTCGTTCGGCGGCGGACGGGGCTGGCCGCCGTGACGGGCCCGGACCGTGTCTCCTGGCTCCAGGGCATGGTCACGAACGACGTGGCCCGCCTCGGGCCGGGGGCGGGTTGCTACGCGGCCCAATTGAACCCGCGCGGGAAGGTCCTGGCCCTGATCGTGATCCTGGCCGACCCCGACGCGCTCTGGCTGATGCTGGACCCGGACGTGCCGGTGAGCGTCGCGCGGCTGGACGCGCTCCTGATCATGGAAGACGCCGAGATCGCCGATCGATCCTCGGAATCGCGCGTGCTGACCATCGTCGGCGCCCGTGCGAGGACGTGCCTCGAGGACTGGCTCGGCGCGACCCTCGATCTGGACGCCCCCTACCGCCATCGGCGGTTCGGAGACGTGCGCGTCGTGCGCCAGGATCTGGGTTACGACGTGATCGCGCCCGCGGGCGAGGTCGACGCCGTTCTGGGCGCGTTGGCGGACGGCGGGGTGTTCGAGGCCGACGGCGCGCTGTGGGACCGGCTCTCTCTCGAGGCCGGGCTGCCGCTGTACGGGGTGGACGTCGACGAGACGACCACGCTGCCCGAGCTGGGGGAGAAGGGCATCGACTACGAGAAGGGGTGCTACACGGGGCAGGAGGTCGTGGCCAAGGTCAAATACATCGGCCACGTCAACCGCGGTTTCGTGGGGTTCCGCGTGTCCGGTCCCGAGGCGCCGTCTCCCGGGGCCGCCGTCCGGAGCCCGGACCGCGAGATCGGCGCCGTCACCCGGGCCGTGCGTTCCCCGGCCGCGGGGGGGGTGATCGCCCTGGGTTTCGTTCGGCGCGGCCACGAGGTTCCCGGCACGCGCGTCGAGATCTCCGTCGGCGACGGCCGTCTCGTGCTCGAGCGGAGCGAGAGCCTCGAGCTCGACGTGCTCGTCCTCGACGCG
>JAJEDW010000046.1 GCA_022821265.1 Acidobacteriota bacterium | reverse complement strand
CGACGCTCACGGCCCGGATCCGCCCCGTTTCGACGCCGGCGGACACCTCCCGGATGGCCCGGCAACAGGCCGCCCACCATGCGTTCGGATCCTGCTCGACCCAGCCTGGCCGGGGGCTGTGGGTCGGGTACGCGGCCGCGGCCGCGGCCAACGATCGACCGCCGGCATCGAAGGCTCCGGCCTTGGCGCCGGAACTGCCGATGTCCACCCCGAGCAGCACGCTCCCGTCGATCATCCGTCGAAACTCCCCGCGATTGCCGGAACCTCAAAGCCTGACGACCACGCGCTGCGTCTCGCCCGCGGGCCTGGAGCCCAGTTCTGCCGGCAAGTCCTCCAAAGCGATCACTCTGGAAATCAGGGGGCGAACGCTGATGGATCCGTTGCTCAAGAGCGCCGCCGCCTCGTGGAAGTCCCGGTCCGTGTGGCCCTCGGTTCCCGTGATCATGATCTCTTCGTAATGCACCCGGTTCCAATCCAGGTCCAGCATGCCCGGCGGATGCAACGAGGCGTAGAACACCAGCCGTCCCGTGCGCCCGACGCACTGCAGAGCCTGTTCTCCCGCGCGGCGGCTGCCGGCCGCCACGATCACTCCGTCCGCCCCCCGGCCCGCGGTGAGATCCTTGACGACCGCAACGAGATCTTCGGTTTCCGGATTCACCGCCCGGTCCGCCCCGAGCTGAGCGGCCTGGACCAGCCGCACGGGATCGATATCACTGACGATCACGCTCGCCCCGGCCAGCTTGGCCAGCATCACGTGCATCCCGCCCATGGTGCCGGCGCCGATGACCAATACCGTCTCGCCGAAGCGGATCTGGGCTCGCTTCAGGCTGTGGATGCAGCAGGCGAGCGGTTCGAGCACGCTGGCTTCCTCGAGATCGACGTGGTCCGCGAGCCGGATCATCTGACCGGGACGGAGCGCAACGAACTCTCCGAAGCCGCCGCCCATCTGGTAGTAGTCGTAGTCCCGGCGAAACTCGAACATCTTGACGCACTGGTTGTTGCGCCCCTTGACACAGTAGTAGCACCGACCGCATCGGGTCGACGCATCGATGGCGACCCGGTCGCCGGGCTCGAGGTCCGTTTCCAGGCCGTCGACCCGCTCGACGGTGCCGGTAAACTCGTGCCCGCCGATCATCGGGTAGTACTTCATGTGCCCGGAAAACACGCGCCGCTCGGCCGTGCAGATGGCGGCCGCGTGACAACGCACCAGCGCTTCGCCGGGGCCTGGAATCATCCGCCGCACTTCCTGAAGAGAAGCTTCATTGGGGCCCGTGATGACGACAGCCCGCATCGAGTCGCTACCCATCTCGTTTCATCGCAAAAACCGGTATCCCGGACCGGCGGCTATATCCGCCTCCCCTTGACGTGCTCTGTGGCCCCCAGGCCCTCGCCCGGCGTCTTGTAGGCGCCCCGAGGCGGACTGAAGATGTCCATGATCGTGGCGCCGGTCTCTCCCGTGCGTACACCGTGAGGGGTCTCGGAAGGCGTATGCCAGAAGTCACCCGCCTTCATCGCGACTTCCTCGTCGCCTTGGACGCGAATACACTCGCCCTTCAGGAGGTAGCCCCACTGTTCTTCGGGATGACTATGGAACGTCGAGATCGTTCGCGGCGCGATTTCGGCGATCGAGAGCATGACGTTTTCGCCGAAGAAAATGTCGGTGCTGATCCCATCCTCCAGCTTCCGGTGAAGCCCTCCCTGACGCGCCTTGTAGTACCACTTTTCAGGCATTGAAACCTCCTGTCTTGCTGAACTCGATTCCGATCATGCCGCCCATCACGCGTCTAACGTGCGGAGCTTTCGGCGCATGATCTTCCCCGTGCTGGTCTTCGGTAGGTCCGGGATGAACTGTACGGCGCGGGGAACCTTGTAGGCGGCCAGATGTTGACGGCAGTGCGCCAGGATCGACTCTTCGTCCGGTTGCGCGCCTTGCTTGAGGACGATGTAGGCCTTCGCCACTTCGCCCTTCACCTCATCGGGCTGGCTCCCGACCGCCACCAGCGCCACCGAAGGATGCGAGGCCACGACTCGCTCCAGTTCCGCCGGATAGATATTGTAGCCCGCCGTGATGATCATGTCCTTCCGCCGGTCGACGACGTAGATGTATCCGTCGGCGTCCATGCGGGCCATATCGCCCGTGTGCAGCCACCCATCCGGCTCGATCGTCTCGCGAGTGGCCTTCTCGTTCCCGTAGTACCCCTGCATGACGATCGGCCCCCGAACCATCAGCTCGCCGATCTCGTCGCTGGCCAGCGTCTTGCCGGGATCTTCGGTGTCGGCGATGCGGCACTCGACGTACGGGATCGCGATTCCGATAGACCCGCTGCGGTTCGGACCGTACGCGGGATGCGTCGTTCCCAGACCTGCGATCTCGGTCATTCCCCACAGTTCGATCAGCGGACAACCGAATCGTTCCTCGACTTCCCGCATTCTCGGTACGGGCATCGTCTGCCCCCCGACCGTGCAGCGGGTCAGGGACGACAGGTCGTACCGTTCAAGATCGGGATGGTTCAGCAGGTACATGTACATGGTCGGGACGCCTTCCAGCATCGTCGCGCGGTATTGCTGGATCGCCTGAAGCGCCGCTTGCTCTTCGAACCGCTTGAGCAACACCAGC
>JAJEDW010000008.1 GCA_022821265.1 Acidobacteriota bacterium | reverse complement strand
TCTGTGACGCTCGTCAACGGCCGCATCCATACCGTGGACGCCGCCGGCACGGTTGCGGACCGCGTGACCATCCGCAACGGGCGATTCGCGGAGGCCTCCGCGCCCGAGGCGGGCCGGACGATCGACCTGGGCGGGCGGACCGTCGTGCCCGGCCTCGTCGAGCCGCACATCCACAGCGTCAGCCTGGCCAACCGCCCCGGCCATCACACGATTCTCGAGAACACGGCGTCGATCCGGGAGATCCAGGAGGCGCTGGCCGCGCGCCGCCCGGACGTGCCCGAGGGCGCCTGGATCACGTCGATGGGCGGCTGGCATCCGAACCAGTGGGCCGAGCGCCGCCACCCCACGCTGGAGGAACTGGACGAGGCCGTTCCGGACCGTCCGGTTCTTCTCTACGAGCGGTTCACCGGTCCGGCGGCGACCAACAGCCTGGGCAAGGCGCTGTTCGACGCGATGGACGGCGCGCCGCCGGTCCATCCCGACGTGGCCCCCGTGAACACGGCGGTCGACGGCTCGATCGCCCCCGCCGGGTTCGGCGGCGGCGGGCCGTCGGCGTCGGCGCTCTACCACCTGCGCCGGCTCCAGACGTTCGAGGACCGGAAGCGCAGCACGCTGGACGCGATGCGCTATTCGGCGAGCGTGGGTCTGACCGCGCACCTGGACCAGGTCCTGTTCCCGACCCCCGGGCCGCTGCACCCGAGCCAGATCCTGTCCAACCTCGATCCCTACCGCATGTACGACCCGTGGCTCGAGCTCCACCGCGAAGGCCGGACGATCATCCGGTTGCAGATGAACTTCATCGCCAACGAGGCGGATCCCGAGTTGCCCGCGCTGAGCGAGCGCCTGCGAAACCAGTTCCCGTTCTTCGGCGACGACATGCTGATGACGGGCGCGATCGGCGAGTGGGCCGCGCCGCTGGGCAGCGGCGACGTGTGGCTCGAAGCCCAGCGGCGGGTGGCCCGCGCCGGGTGGAGGAACGAGAACAGCGTCCAGAACCTGGCCGGGCTGACACAGGTCGTCGAGGGCTACGAGGCGGTCCACGAGGAGTTCGGCATCGAAGGCCTGCGGTGGGCGGTGCACCACGTGCCCGAGGTCACCGGCGAGTTGCTGACGCGGCTGGCGGACCTCGGTTGCGGCGTCCAGATGGCGGCCTATCGATGGGTGACGTCGAGCGATCCCGACGTCGATGTCGGCGCGCCGTTCCGGACGATCCTGGAGCACGGCATCCAGGCGGGCATCCACGGGGACGGCGTGCATATCGCTCCGCTCAACCCGTGGCAGCACATCTACTACGCCACGACGGGATTGAACTCGTTCGGACAACAGGTCAACGCGGGCCAGCACCTGACCCGGGAGGAGGCGCTGACCCTGTTCACCCGGGAGAACGCGTGGTTCCTCGGCATGGAGGACAGGATCGGCTCGATCGAGGCCGGGAAGCGGGCGGACCTCGTCGTCCTGGACCGGGACTACTTCACCGTTCCCGACTCCGACGTCAAGCGCGTCCGGTCGGTGCTGACCATCGTCGACGGGAACGTCGTGCACGATGCCGGCGTTCTGTGACACGCCACTCGAAGACTGGAGGTTTTGCGATGAAACGATCGTTCTGGACGTTGACTGCGGCGGCGCTGGTCGGAGCCGGATGCGCCGGCGAGCCCGAGACCATGCCGGAGGCGGCCGCACCGGCCGAGGACGCCGTACCTGCGGAGGCTGCCGCGCCGGCGCCCCGGATCACCACGGCCGTGCCGGTGACCGCCGCCGAGGATCAGGCGGCGCTGCTGGCGCACGACGATCCCGAACTGGCCGCGAACAAGCGGTTGGCCTACGACTTCTTCCGTATCGTCCTCCGAGGGCAGCAACTCGACCGGGCGGCCGAGTTCATGGCCGAGGACTACATCCAGCACAACCCGAACGCGGACACGGGACTCGCGGGATTCCTGGCTTACTTCGAGGAGTTCGGCGGGGGGCCGCAGCAGGTTCCGGAGGAGCTGCCGGGCCTGGTGGCCATACAGGCCGAGGGAGATCTGGTCACGTTGTCGTTCGTTCGCGAGTACCCCGAGCCGGGCGCGCCCGAGGAGACCTACACGACCACCTGGTTCGACATGTTCCGGATCGTGGACGGCGTCATCGTCGAGCACTGGGATCCGGCCACCAAGTAGCGGCCCCGGGGAACGGCGATCACCGGGCGCAGGTTTCGGCGCGTCCGCCGTCGACGGCGTAGGTGACCCCGGTGATCCAGCCGGCTTCGTCGGACGCCAGGTACATGATCAACGCGGCGACCTCCTCGGGACGGCCGATGCGTCCGATCGGATGCGTCGTCCGGCCGTGTTCGGCGAAGGCCTCGTAGGCGTCTTCGTCCATTCCCGCCCGCCGGTGCAGGTTCGTCCGGACCACGCCGGGATTGACGGCGTTGACCCGAACGCCCCGGGGCGCCAGTTCCAGCGCCGCGCAGCGCGTCAACTGGTCGACCGCGGCCTTGCTGACGCAGTAGGCCAGGATGCCCGGAAACGCCCGCAGTCCGGTCACGCTCGACACGTTGACGATGTTGCCCTTCCGTTCGATGATCGAGGGCAGGCAAAGCTGCGTCAGGCGGAAGATCGAGCGCACGTTGATGTTCATCATCGTGTCGTAGTCGTCCGCCGCCGTGCTTTCGATCGTGCCCGAAGCGATGATGCCGGCGGCGTTGACCAGGATGTCGACGCCGCCGAGGTCCCCATGGATGCGTTCCACGGCCTGCCGCGCCCCATCGTCGGACGCCAGATCCGCCCGGTAGGTGCAGAGGCCCGCGGCGGCCAACTCTTCCAGCACTCCGGCGTTGCGGCCGATGGCCGCGACGCGGGCGCCCTCCCCAGCCATCCGTTCGGCCGTCGCCCGCCCGATGCCGCTCGTCGCTCCGGTCACGACGGCGACCTTG
>JAJEDW010000350.1 GCA_022821265.1 Acidobacteriota bacterium | reverse complement strand
GTGGGCCGTGTTCGCCGCCGTCGCGATCGGAGGCGTCGCCACGATGCTCCAGTCGGTTCGCTTCGGGCGCTTCGGCATGGGACACGTGCTCATGATGGGGAGTTCCGCGGCCTTCATCGCGGTCGGAATCGAGGCGCTGCGGGCCGGCGGACCGGCGATGTTCGCCACCCTGGTGGTCGTCGCGGCGCTGTTTCAGTTCGTCATGTCCCACAGGCTCGTGCTGTTTCGCCGGGTCTTGACGCCGACCGTCTCCGGAACCGTCCTCATGCTGATTCCGGTCTCGGTGATGCCGGCCGTCCTGGACATGCTGGCGGACGTTCCCGAGGGCGGCGCGGCGATCGGCGCTCCGGTGAGCGCCCTGGCGACGTTCGTCGTCATCTGCGGGCTCACGCTCAGGGGCTCGGGCGCGCTGCGCCTCTGGGCGCCGGTGATCGGCGTGGTGTCCGGTTCGCTCATCGCGGCCTTCTACGGTCTGTACGACACGGCCCGCGTTGCGGAAGCCCCGTGGATCGGGTGGCCCCGATTCGAGTGGCCGGGCCTGGATCTCGGCTTCGGGCCGGTCTTCTGGACGCTGCTTCCGGGATTCCTGCTTGCGGGCATGATCGGCGCCGTTCGGACCGTCAGCAGCGCGGCCGCCATCCAGCGCGTGTCCTGGCGGGGACCCCGGACCGTCGATTTCCGGGACGTCCAGGGCGCCGTCAACGCCGACGCGTTGAGCAACCTGCTGTCGGGTCTTGCGGGAACTGCGCCGAACACGTCCTACACGTCGGGCGCGTCCCTGGCCCAGCTCACCGGCGTCGCGGCCCGCCGCGTCGGGTTCGCCGCCGGCGCGGTATTCCTCGCCATGGCGTTTCTGCCGAAAGGGCTCGCCCTGGTGTTGGCGATACCGGGCCCCGTCTTCGCCACGTTTCTCCTGATCATGATCGCGATGCTCTTCATGGTCGGCGTCCAGATGATCCTGGGGGACGGAATCGACTATCGCAAGAGCCTGATCGTCGGCGTCGCGTTCTGGTTGGGGGTCGCCTTCCAGAGCGGCGTGGTATTCCCGGAACTCGTCTCGGAGTTCGCCGGGGGCCTGCTGACGAACGGAATGACGACCGGCGGATTCGTCGCCATCCTGATGACCGTCTTCACGGAAATCACCCGATCCCGCCCCGACCGGATGGAAGCCGCGCTCGAAGTCGCCTCGCTGCCGAAATTCAGGAAGTTCCTGGGCGGATTCGCCTCCGCCAACGGCTGGGATCCGACGATGGCGCGCCGCCTGGACGCCGTCTTCGAGGAAGCGCTGCTGACGCTGCTTCCGCCGGACGCGGGCCCCCGGCCCGGAGGGCGGGGCCTGATGGTGCTCGCGAAGAAAGACCGCGGCGCCGCCGTTCTCGAGCTCGTCGCGGGGACCGAAGCGCGTGACAACATCGAGGATCGCATCGCGCGGCTCGGCGAGGGGATCGACGACGCCCGCGTCGAAGAGGAATTGCCGCTACGGCTCCTCGGCCATCTCGCCGCGTCGGTGCGTCACGAGCAATACCACGGTGCGGAGGTCGTAACCATCCGCGTGGAGCCGCCCGATCCGGCGGCCGGCTCCCGCGGGGCCGTTGGCCCGCGTCGGCGTCGGAAACCCGGGAGTTGATTTCATGCGAGAAGAGCGAACGATCCACGGCGCCGAAACGGCGGCGGCAGCCCCCGCCAGCGATCCGCCGAGAATCGGCTTGTGCCTGTCCGGCGGCGGATTCCGCGCGTCCTTCTTCCATCTCGGCACGATCCGATACCTCGAGGAGGCCGGCATCATGGAGAAGGTCGAGGCCGTCTCGACCGTCTCGGGAGGCTCCATCGTTGGTGCGTACTACCTGGTGGAGATGGAGCGCCGTCTCCGCGCGCAACCGGACCTGGACCGGCTCGCGGCGTGCGACGAGATCATTCAGGCATTCGCCGCCGAAGTGGGCAGGAACCTCAGCATGCGGGCGCTCGTCTTTCGCCCTTTCTTCCATCCCGTCCTGACGTTCCTCGAGATGTTCCGATTGAGGCACCGCGCCGATGCGATGGCCAAGGCGTTCGAGCGGCGCTTCTTTTCGCCGCGGCTGCCGCTGGGCGCCCTCCCCGTCCGCTCGCAGTCGTGCCGGGCGCCCCGGCTCCTGATCAACACGACCTCCATGATCAGCGGAAAGCGCGTCGTCTTCAGCCGCGAAAGCGACACGGGGTTGGCGTCGCAGATCGAGAAGTCGGACGCCAACGGACTGCCGTTGGCGCGCGTCGTCGGGGCCTCGGCCGCCGTCCCCGGGCTGTTCCGACCGCTCGGCATCGGCAACGACCTTCTCGCCGACGGCGGCGTCGTCGACAACCAGGGCGTCGATTCGCTGTTCGACTACTTCGAGTTCTCCGAGGAGCGGATGAACCGGCTGCCGCCGGCCAGCCGTCAACACGCTTCCGACAAGGACTCCGGCCGCCCGGTCGTTTTCATCGTCAGCGACGCCGCCGGGCAGCTCTCCGTCGGAAACGCCGGGCGCGCCACGCGGTGGGGCGGCGCCGTCCGCTCCATCGCGATCCTCCAGGCGGAAATCCGGCGAAAGACGTTGAAGCTGTTGCTCGACGCGCATCGCGACGAAACGATCGCCGCGTTCGCGTTCACGCACCTGGCCATGAACGTCAAGGGGAGCGCGTGCGACGACGGTCCGGACCACCGGCTCCCGTCCGAGTTGATCGAGCCCGCCGCACGAATCCGGACGGACCTGGATGCGTT
This sequence comes from Acidobacteriota bacterium, assembly GCA_022821265.1. Taxonomy (GTDB): domain Bacteria; phylum Acidobacteriota; class Terriglobia; order 20CM-2-55-15; family 20CM-2-55-15; genus JAJEDW01. The sequence continues at coordinate 6,770 of JAJEDW010000350.1, read as the reverse complement.
CAGCCCGCTCGAGCGGGACGTGCTGATCTTCCACGGATACACGTTGATGCAGAACCGGATTCGCAGCTACTGCTCTGCTCTGATCGGCGGCGAGGCGGGAGACACCGCGGCGGGCGCGGCGGAATGGCCTCCGCCTTCCGTCGCGCTGGTCGATCCCTCCCGGAGCGGACCGGAGTGCGCCGAACGGTCCCGTAAGCGGATGGAAGCGTTCCTCAGCGCCGGCCGCTCGCTGTTCTTCCGCGACGTCCGGAGGTTCCCGGGCTGCTTCGCTCCCCTGGCGGCCGTGTTCGCGACCGTGGGTGGGATGCTGGCGTACGGCTTGGCGAACGCCGTCGCATGGATCCCGGGAATCGAACTCGGGTTGATCGACGTCGGCGGCGACACCATGGGAGTGGCCGAACTTGTCGCGCTCGTCGCCTGCCTGGGTTTCGCGGTCTATGCCGCGATGTTCGGTTACTGGGGCGTGAAACGGCTGTTCCGTCTGCCCGAGCGCATGGAGCGGCGGATGCTGGCGCGTCTGGAGGCGCTCAGGGACGACGGCCACCGGCCGGCTTGAGCGCCGGGCGTGCTCCTCAGCCGTCCTCGCGGACCGCGGGGCGCGGCGGCGGCCCGAACCGCAACCGGCAACCTTCCGAGATCAGCCGCCCGATGGTCCATCCGTTCCGTGCGACGAGCGTGGCCCAGTCGAGCCATTTCATCTGGGGGAAGTAGATCCCGCGGAACGCGAGCTTCGCGGCGAACATGATCGCCCGCTCGTGGAACGGCCGGCCCTGGATCTTGCGCAGCGACGACGCGATCGCGCGCGGCGAATAGGAACGGGCCCAGGCGCGGCGAACTTCGGTCTCGGCCTGGCCGATCGAGATCCCGTCCGGAGTGAACGCCATCCTGAACGGCCGGAAGTCGAGCCAGTGCAGCGGGCGTGTCAGTCGACCCTCCGCGGCAAGGCGGTCATAGAGCGGCGTGGCCGGATACGGGGTCAGCAACCCGTAGACGGGCAAACCCGGCGCCCAGGTCTCGATTTCGGAGACGGTCTTGTCGGCGACTCCCGGACGGTCGCCGTCCATCCCGAAGATGAACGACGTGATGGCGTAGATCCCGCGGCTCGCCAAGCGGTCGACGACCGCCTTGTACTCGGCCGGCTTGTTGAAACTCTTGTTCACGCCGGCCAGCTTGCCGGTGTCGATCGACTCCATTCCGATGAAGATCCAGCGCCCGCCGCTGGCCTGGATCAGGTCCACGAGTTCCTCGTCCCGGAGCAGGTTGGCGCTGATCTGGGCGACCCAGGGCACGACGGCGCCGCGCTCGATCACGCGGCGCAACAGCGACTTGGTCCGCTTGACGTTGATGGCGAAGTTGTCATCGATGAAGAACACGGCGATTCGGCCCTGATCCCGTCGGGCTCGCGCCTTGAGCCGAAGCATCTCGTCGACGACGCTGTCGTCGCTTCGGAACCGGATCGAATCGCCGAAGAAGCCGGTCACCGTGCAGAAGTCGCACCCGTACGGACAGCCGCGCCCGGACTCGATCGGGACCACGTGCAGGCTCTTCCATGTCATTCCCAGCTTTTCCAGGACGTAGCGCGCCGGAGAGGGAATGCAGCGGATCAGGTTGAACTGCTCCAGGTCGATGTCTTCCCAGGGGATGACGGGATAGTCGGCCAGGCTGGGCTTGACTTCCCGGCCCGACGCGTCGACGGGTTCGTACCGTTCCTGCAACTCTCCGCGCGCCGCGTCGGCGACGATCCGCGGCCAGGTCGCGTCCGCCTCGCCCAACGCCACGGCGTCGGCGTGCCGCGGCTCCCGGGTCCGGCCCAGGGGCTCGTCGGGGACCTCGGTCACGTGGGGTCCGCCGAACACCACCCGGGCGCCGGCGGCCCGCATCGCGTCGGCCGCCCTGTAGGCCCGCGCGGCCATGCGCGTCATGGCCCCGATGCCCACGAGAGCGATCTCGTTTTCGCGAACGAAGTCCCCCAGCTCGGTTTCCGTCATCGGACGGGCGTTGCCGTCGAGAAGGAAGACTTCGTGTTCAGGCGGGGTGAGGGTCTGGAGGAGGAACATCCACAGGTGCGGCATGAAGTTGCGCGTGACACCGTTGTCCGGACTGTACAGGAGTATGTTCATCGGCTCGCGCGCGCGTTCTCTATCGCCGCCATCCGGCGGCCGCGGAAACCGGCCGGGGAGATCGGCCGCCCGGACGTCGATCTGGTGACTCCCGAAGGGCCGACACGGCCAACCGACTATGCCACACGGACCCGGACACGGCAAGGTCCGGGAACCGAAAACGACGCGGGCGGGTAACGGCCGTCGAAGGCCGGGCGAGCGCCGGGATCAGTCCGCGCGGCCGGCGATTCGGAACCCGTAGTCCGTATACCGGTACCCGGGCGGAAGGCTGCTGCGCTGAGCGGCCCGGGACGCCTTGACCGCATGGCGCCACGACCCGCCCCGCGAAACACGCCGGACGCCGTCGAGCGGACCGAGGGGATTCCGTCCGGGCGCGACGCCGTAGTAGTCCGCCGCGTACCAGTCCGCGCACCACTCGTGGACGTTGTCTCCCATGTTGTACAGGCCGTAGCCGTTCGGCGCCCGCTCACCGACCGGACGCGGCGCCGTCCATTCACCCCGGTAGTAGTCGATCGTGTCCGGTCCCCGGTCACCCCACGCGTACACCGCGTGATCGTCGCCGCCCATGCAGGCCTTCTCCCATTCGGCCTCGGTCGGAAGGCGGAAAACCCGGTCCGTGGCCGCGGACAGCCAATTGCAATACGCGACAGCGTCGAACCAGCTCACGCCGACGACCGGCTGTTCGGGATTCGAGAAGGCCGCATCGGTCCAGCCGCGCGGTTCTTCATGACCCGTCTCTTCCAGGAACGCCGCGTATTCGCACCGCCGGACGGTCGTCGGCGCCAGCCGGTACGCATCGACCCATACACGGCGACGCGGCCGCTCCCGCTTGAAATGGTTGTCCGAGCCCATCCAGAACGAGCCCGACGGAATCCGGATCGTCCGGGCCAACCTGTCCACGCCGCACTGCACGGGCTCGGCCGGGGAACCGCTCAATAGACGCCGGGGACGATCCGGCACTTCACGCGCGCCGGGGCGAACGCGGCGAAAACCGCCGGTGGAGCGAGGAATCCGGCGATCGCTTCGTTCCGTGAGAACTCGAAGAGGCAGCCGATACCGAGCGTTCCGATCATGAGGTGGCGCCCCGTCCCACGGGGGCGCAGCCATTATGCGCGGCGGTGCGGAAGAGGTCAATCGTCGCGCCGCGCGGGGCCGAACCTGTCTCCGCGCACGTGTTATGGTGAGCGGTGGGGCCGGGCCGACGGCGCCCGGGCCGCCGCGATCACCGCCTGGAATCCGAATGGGAGATTAGGGACGTGAAGACCGAGAACTCCGTCGAAACCCTGAAGAACGTCGTGTTGCCCGACGGATCCGAGGACACGAGCGCCCGGATGTTCGCCCGGATGGTCAAGCACGGGACGGGTGCGCCCGACGCCCTGTACCGGGGCGTGCGTCTGAGCCGCGGCGCGGGCGGTCCGAAGGCGCGGGAGGCCGTGGCCTACTGGAAGGACCGCGTCGGCCGGACCGTCGATCTGCCGTTCTCCAGCTTCAGCAGCGACCTCAAGGTCGCTGGACGGTTGGCCAGCCTCGGCCGTGCGCGGGAACGGATGATACTCACCATGCGCGGGAACAAGAGGGCCTTGCACATAGCGGCGCTCAGCCAGCATCCGGGAGAGAAGGAGTGGCTGACGGGCGGGCGGTTCCGCGTGAACGGCGTCGACGAGGAAGCGATCGACAGCACCGGCGTGCGCCGCACTCACGTGGAGATCGAGCAGACCGGCGTGTTCGGCCTGTGGGGCGACGAAATCACGCTCACCCACGTCAAGAGAGACCTCGACGGGCCGGATCTGCCCCTGGTCCTGATCGAGAGATTCGACGCGATTCCGTACCTGCTCGCCGGTCCGTTCGACCGGTCCGAGGAAACGGTTTTCGACGAATAGACGCAGCCCGTCTATTCCGGAAGCGCGTACACGTACAGACCCTCGTTCCGCGGTCCGGCGTTCCCGCCGCGGCCGCCGAACCCCGACGCCCGCGCCGCCACCACGGCCACGTACTGGCGGCCGTCGTTGCCCTCATAGGTGATGGGAACGGCCGTGATGTTGTAGGGCACGGGCTCGGACCACAGCTCCTCGCCCGTCCGTGAATCGAACGCGCGGAAGCGCCCGTCGCCGGTCGCGCCGATGAAGACCAGCCCGCCCGCGGTGACGATGGGCCCGCCGTAGCCGGGCGAGCCCACGTTCTGCTTCCCGTCGGGCATCGTGTCGTTGACGCCCAGCGGCACCGACCAGACGATGTCGCCGGTGTTGCCGTCGACGGCCAGCAGGCTGGCCCACGGCGGCTTGTGGCAGGGCCAGGTCCCGTCGTCGTCTTCCCCGCGCGGCGCGCTGAACGCCGGACCGCCGCCCCGGGTGTAGGGCACCTGCTCGTAGGCGGTCTCCTCGCTGTAGCGCTCGTTGGGAACCGTCCAGCCGGTCGAGGCCTGGTCCTTGGAGTTGACGAATATGGTGTTCGTCTCCGGGTCGATCGCCACGCCGCCCCAGTTGACGCCGCCCGTCAGCGTGGGGAACAGCAGCGTCGGCGGCGTGCCTTCGGCCTGCAGGTTGAACGGCGTGTACGGACCGGCGTTGTAGAAGCCCACCTCTTCCCACAGCTCGCGGCACGCCCGGGCGTGGAACGCGTTGGTGTCCTCGGCCGTCACCATGTCGGTCTCGGGGTCGAAGCTCACGCGTGAAATCGCCGGCGGCTTGACGGGGATCGGCTGCGTCGGCGAGTACCACTCGCCCGGGACGTCGCCGGCGGGCACCGGGACCTCCTCGATGCCGAACACGGGCTCGCCGGTCAGGCGGTTCAGGATGTACATCCAGCCCTGCTTCCCGGTCTGCACCAGCGCCGGTATGGTCTCGCCGTCGATCTCCAGGTCGATCAAGGCGGCCGCGGGCGGCAGGTTGTAGTCCCACAGCTCGTGGTGGATCGTCTGGAAGTACCACAGCAGCTCGCCGGTCAGGGCGTCGAGCGCCACGACGGAGTTGCTCGGCTCGTTGTTTCCCGGCCGGTCGCCGCCGTAGTAGTTCGAGCCGGGCGTGCTGACGGGCATGTAGACGATGCCGGCGTCCTCGTCGACGGTCACCGAGAAGGTCCAGACGTTGTTTCCGGTCCGGTCGCGCCAGCTCTCCAAACCCCAGGTCTCGTGGCCCGGCTCGCCGGGCTGCGGGATCGTGTTGTATTCCCAGACCTGCTCCCCGGTCACGGCGTCGTAGCCGCGGGAGTTGCCGTTCTGGCCGCGCGGCTCGCTCAACTGCGGCGCGATATGCGGCTCGCCCGGGCCGAAGAAGTTGGCGCCGATGATGATCCGGTTCCCGTAGATCGCGGGAACGCCCGCGTACGGGACCTCGAGCGCGATCTCGCCGTCGTTTCCGAAAGCGGCGGCGCGCTCGCCGCTGAACGCGTTCAGGGCGACGATCTTGCGGAGGGAGGTGAAGAAGATGCGCGCCGGAACGTCGCCCTCCCCCGGCCAGTAGCTCAGGCCGCGGAACGACGCCAGCCCCTCGTCCAGCTCGTGGACCCAGATCTCCTCGCCCGTCTCGGGGCGCAGGGCCACCACACGGTCCCCGGACGGCATGTAGAGGACGCAGTCGACCACGATCGGGGTGACCTGCTGGTACAGCTCGAACGAGCTGGGGCCGCTGATCGGCGGCCGGTCGTCCCGGTTGAACCGGTACGTCCAGACGGGCTCGAGTCCGGCCACGTTGTCCCGATCGATCTGGGTGAGGGGCGAATAGCGGGTCCCGGCCAGGTCGCGGTGGTACATGGGCCAATCGGCGCCGGGGCTTCGCCCGGCCTCCTGCCCGGCGTTCGCGGCCACGCCCGTTGCCACGGCCAGCACGGCCGCCAGACTCGTTACGAATCGAATGCGCATGGGGATCCCTCCGCCGACAGTCTATCCAATCCGGAGCCGCATCGGGAAGTCTGCTACGATGAGCGATGCACACGCCCGCCGCCGTCATCTTCGACATGGACGGCCTGCTCATGGACACCGAGCGGGTGGCGCTCCGAACCTTCCACGAGGCCGCCGACGGTTTGGGAATCACGGTCCCGGACGGACTCTACGAATCGTTGATCGGCCGGACCTGGCGCACGAACCAGGTCCAGATGCGGGAGGCGCTGGGCGCCGACGCCGCCGAGGCGATCAGCGCGGCCTGGGACCGCGCTTTCGAGGCGCGGGTCGCCGTGGAAGGGATCCCCAAGAAACCCGGCGCCGACGCGTTGCTCGAAATGCTCGCCCGGCGGGGCGTTCCGAGGGCCGTGGCCACGTCCAACGCCCGCCGCTACGCCGTGGCGCAACTGCGGGACGCGGACCTGTTGGCCTACTTCCCCGTCGTCACCGCGGGCGACGAGGTCGATCGCGGCAAGCCGGCGCCCGATATCTTTCTCGCCACGGCCCGGCGTCTGGACGTCGGGCCGGACGCCTGCGTCGTTCTCGAAGACTCCGAGGCGGGGGTGGCCGCCGCGGCCGCGGCGGGCATGCGCGTTATCATGGTGCCCGACCTGGTCGCGCCGACGAGGGAAACCGCCGCGCTCGCCGAGCGCGTCTGCCCGTCGCTCGCCGAGGCTCACGCGTTTCTGGAATCGATCCTGTCGAGCTAGAAGCCGGTCCCCTCGACGAGGTACTCCTCGTGACACGCCACGCACGACTCGTAGAGCACCCCGCCG
>JAJEDW010000006.1 GCA_022821265.1 Acidobacteriota bacterium | reverse complement strand
GACGACGTCCACGCTTTCCAGTGCCGCGAGCACTTCCGCGCGCTCGTCTTGCTCGAAGACGGGACGGCCCGCGCCCTTCAGCCGCCGGGTCGAGGCGTCGCTGTTCACGGCGACGACGAGCAGGTCGCCCGCTTCCCGCGCACGGCCCAGCATTTCGACGTGACCGGGATGCAGGATGTCGAAGCACCCGTTCGTCATCACCACGGTCCCGCCCGCGTCGCGGACGGCGCGCGCGACGGCCGCGGCCTCGTCGATTCGCTGGATCTTGGCGGTGGACATGACGGGTGTCGGAGCTCTCGGCCGGGCGCTTAGTATAGCATCGCGTTCGTGGGCGTTCGGTGGACCATCATCGCTCTGTGCGCGGTCGTGTTCGGCGTCGGGCTCGCGACGTTTCGGGCGGGGAGTCCGGCCCGGGAACGCGGCGTCTTCCCGACGCGGCCGCCGACGCCCTACATCCGCGTGGCGCCCGAGGGGCCGCCTCGGGGCCGGGTCCTGGCGCTCCACGGCGTCGGCGCCGGGAAGGCGTTCATGCAGACGGCCGGCATGGCCATGGCCGAGGGCGGGTTCGAGGTTTATCTCGTGGACCTGCCCGGCCACGGCGAGTCTTCGGGAAGCCTCTCCTCGGCCGCCGCCCTGGGGGTCGTCGAGCAACTGACGCGATCGCTCGGCGCGGACACGATCCTGGTCGGTCACTCCATGGGCGGCGGATTCCTCCTGGAGCACGCCGCCGGCCGCGACGCCGGGACCCTGGTGCTGTTCTCGCCGGCGCCCGTCCCCATCGACGTGGTCCGCGCCGACCGCGTCCTCATCGTCAGCGGCCGGTTCGACAGTCCCCGCATCGACGACGCCATCCCGCGCGTCCTCGACGCGGTCGCTGGCGACGCGGCGTGGTGGCGGGAGCCGTGGGGCGCGCATTCGAGCGCGCTGTTCCAACCGCGGCAGCTTCGGGCGGTGGTCCGATGGATGGGCGGCCGGGACGAGGCCGTCCGGGCCGGCCGCCGCTGGGGGGCGCTTGCCCTGATGACGCTGGCGGCCTGGGTGCTGCCCCTGGCGTGGCCACTGGCCGACGCCGCGCGTCCGGGTCCGGGGCCGTTGCGCGTCCGGGATCTCGTGGTCCCGTACGTGTTCGCCGGCGCCGCGGCCCTCACCGTCCTGCGCTTCGTGAGGCCGCTGGAATGGATGAACCTGTTCGGGACGGACTACCTGCTGAGCGTGATCCTGATCACGGGTCTCCTCCTTTGGCGCGGCCGACGGTTCTCCCTTTCGGGCCGCGGCCTGGCCGTCGCCGTCGCGGCCGCCGCCTACGTCATCGTCGTCTTCGGCCTCGCGATCGGGTCCAGCATCATGGACCTGGCGCCCGCGGGAACCGAGTGGCTGCGCGTGCCGGTTCTGGCCGCGGCGGCGTTCCCGCTGTTTCTCCATGACGAGCAGACGCTCGGCCGCGTCCGGGGGACGGCGAAGCGCTGGGCCGGGTTCCTGGCGACCCGCGGCCTGTTGTGGCCCATCGTCGTGACCGGCGTGCTTCTCTTCGACCGGTCCGAGTCCCTGCTGGTCCTCGTCATGCACCTGGTGTTATGTTTCTGGCTCGTGCTCGGCTCGATGTCCACATTCGTGGCCCGCAAGACCGGCGAGCCGGCCGCGGCGGCCCTGTTCGCCGCGCTGGTCCAGGCCTGGGTCTTCGCGGCGCTGTGGGTGAGGGCGCCGTGAGCTCCGCGGCCCCGCCCAGGGACGACCCCCGGAACCTGTTCGGCTGGTACATGTACGACTGGGCGAACTCCGCCTACATCCTGACCGTGTCGGCCGGGCTGATCGGGCCGTTCATGGTCCGGACGATCGCGCCCGAGGGCGCCCGGTTCCTGGGCGTGGCCATCCCGCCCGGATCCCTCGTCGCTTTCGCCATCGGCGTCTCCGCCGGCCTGACGTTCCTGATGGCGCCCGTGCTGGGCGCCATCGCCGACTTCGCCGGCGCCCGGAAACGCTTCCTGCTGTTCTTCGCCTACATGGGCGCGGCCGCGACCGTGCCGCTCTGTTTCTCCGGGGCCGGCAGCACCGTGCGGACGCTCGCGCTCTTCGTCACGGCCCAGACCTGTTTCGTCGCCGCCAACGTCTTCTACGACGCGTTCCTGCCGTCGATCGCGTCCGAGGCGGAGATGGACCGCGTTTCGGGGCGCGGGTACGTCTACGGCTACGTCGGCGGCTCGGTCCAGTTCACGGTGTCGCTGCTCCTGCTGCTCGGCAGCGAGCGGATCGGGATTTCCCAGGTGCAGGCGGTCCAGGCGTCGATGGCGATGGCCGGGCTCTGGTGGGCCGGTTTCACGCTGTTCACGGTCAAGTACCTTCGCGAGGCCCGGACGGCGAGCCGCCTGCCCGACAGGTACCGCCGGCTGCCCGGACCCATCGGGTACGCGGCGCTCGGGTTTTCCCGAACGTGGCGCACGGCGGCGCGCGTGGGCCGGTTCAAGCACCTGCTCGTCTTCCTGATCGCGTTCATGTTCTACAACGACGGCATCCAGACCGTGATCCAGTTGGGCGCCACCTACGGCACCGAAACGCTGTCGCTCGGCGAAGAGTTCCTGATGGCGACGCTGCTGACCATCCAGATCGTCGCCGCCGTGGGAGCGGTGGCGTTCACGCGGCTGGCGAAACGCATCGGGACCAAGAACGCCGTCATGACGAGCATCGCCGTCTGGGCCGGCATCGTCGTCTACGCCTACAACATGCAGACCGCCGCCCAGTACCTGGTGATGGGCGTGATCGTCGGATTCGTCCTGGGCGGATCGCAGGCCCTGAGCCGCTCGCTCTACGGATCGATGATTCCCACCGAGGCCAGCGCCGAGTTCTTCGGTTTCTACTCGGTGTTCTCGAAGTTCTCGGCCATCTGGGGCCCCTTCGTGTTCGGGGCGGCCGGCGTGCTGACCGGGTCTTCCCGGACGGGCATCCTGTCCCTGATCGTGTTCTTCGTCGTCGGATTCGTCCTGTTGTGGTTCGTGGACGAAAAAAAGGCGCGCGTCACGGGCGTCTTTGAGTAGAGTGGAACGGGAACAGTGGTGGACGGCAGCGCGTGACGCTGGCGTCGTCGTCGACGGCCGCGAGAAGCGCCCCGATTGTCCGCCCGTCGACCGGGTCGATCGCGCCCGAGGCGATTTCGGCCAGGGGTTCCAGGACGAAACGCCGTTGGGCGTACCGGGGATGCGGTATGGTCAGTTCGGCGGTCCGGACAACGCGGTCCCCATAGAGGATGATGTCGATGTCGAGGGTCCGCGGGCCTTTCGGCGTCGATCGCCGCCGGTCGTGTTCCTGCTCGATGGACAGGCAGACGCGGATCAGGTCCGCCGGTTCCAGGCGTGTCTCGGCTTCGGCCGCCGTGTTCAGGAACCAGGGTTGCGCCGGGACGTCTTTCGGCTCGGTGGAATAGACCGACGCCGAACGGATCACGCGGACTCCGCGGGCGTCGAGTTCGGCGAGGCCGTCGCGAAGATGGGCTTCGCGATCGCCCAGGTTGGAGCCCAGGGCCAGGAAGCAGCGCTCCATGAAGACATTAGAACACGTCCGGACGATGCGCCTTCCCGCGGCCCTGGTTCTGTTCGCGGCCGGGACCGGTTGCGAGGTCGTCCAGGAAATCCAGCAGCCCCAGCCCGTCGTCCGGCCGCCGGCCGGCATCCTCGAAGGCCTGGCCTCCCGGGGCACGCGGATCGTCGACCTGACCCACTCCCTGAACGCGGCCAACCCCCACTGGCCCGGCGACGGGTACGAGCCGTTCGTTTACGAGACGTTCGCCACGCTGGAGGAGAACGGCGTGCTGTCGGGGCGTTTCGCCATGGCGGAGCATACCGGGACCCATCTGGACGCGCCCAACCACTTCACGGAGGGCCAGATCGCCGTCCATGAGATCCCGCCCACCGATCTGATCGTTCCCGCCGCCGTCATCGACGTCACCGACGCGGTGGCCCTCAACGCCGACTACCAGCTCTCGCCCGAGGTGGTCTTGGCGTGGGAACGGTCCTACGGATCGATCGAGCCCGGCACGCTCGTGTTCATGTACACGGGGTGGGACGAACGGTTCACCGATTTCGAGCGGTACCGCAACGAGGACGAGGACGGGCGGATGCACTTCCCCGGGTTCTCGCCCGCCGCCGCGGACCTGCTCGTCTCGAAGCGCGACGTCGCCGGACTGGGCATCGACACGCTCAGCGTGGACTACGGCCTGTCGACGGACTTCCAGGTCCACGCGATCAGCCACGGCCGGGGGAAGTACCACATCGAGAACGCCGCCAACCTGGGCGCGCTGCCCGACAGCGGGGCCTGGGTCATCGTCGCGCCGATCAAGATCGAGAACGGCACGGGCGGGCCGGTCCGGCTGTTCGCCCTGGTCCAGTAAGCGCCCGTCTCCCCGCAAGCCGCATGCGGACGACGTTGACCGAAACGCCGCTGGAAGGGCTCCTCGTCGTCGGAATCGACGGGTTCGAGGACGGCCGGGGCTTCTTCGTCGAATCGTGGAACGCCCGCGACTTCCGCGCGGCCGGCCTGGACGCGGCCTTCGTCCAGGACAACCATTCCCGTTCGGCGCGTCACGTGATCCGCGGGCTGCACTACCAGGACGCCCGCGCGCCGGTGGGGAAGCTCGTCCGGTGCACGCGCGGCGCCCTGTATGACGTGGCGGTGGATCTGCGGGCCGAGTCGCCGACGTTCGGGCGGTGGTTCGGCATCGATCTCAGCGCCGACAACATGAAGCAGCTCTGGATCCCGGCCGGTTTCGCGCACGGCTTCGCGGCGCTCGCCGAGCCCACGGAGGTGCAGTACAAGCAGACCGGCTACTATCGGCCCGACTGCGAAGGCGGCATCCTCTGGAACGACCCGGACCTGGGCATCGACTGGCCGGTCGCCGATCCCGTCCTCAGCGAACGCGACCGGGCCCACCCCCGCTTCGCCGACTACCGGAACGACCCGGCGTTCCGGTGAGCCGGCTTCCCGAGATCTCGAAGTGATCCGGGACAGTGGCTTTCAGCCCTCGATGGGCGACCGTTCCCGGAAGGGTTCCGTATGACAGGCCGTAACGTGCGTGCATGTTTCGTTTGGCGTACGGGATTCCGAGCACCGCCCGCACGCGGCGCCGCCGATGCTCGCGTCCGTTGACGCGGCGAAAGGAACTTCCTTAAAGTCTCGGTTGCGGTATGCGACCCGGACCCAGGCGGGTTCCATGATCACCAGCAAGCTCACGGCCAAGTCCCAGACCACCATCCCGCGGCCGGTTCGCGCGGCGCTCGGGTTAAAGCCCGGGGACGAGATCCTGTACGAGATCGTCGACGGGCGAGTGCTGATCGCCGGAGCGCATCGACCGACGGTGACGGACGACCCGTTCCGCACGTTCGAAGAATGGCGTTCGGAAGCGGACACCAATGCCTATGCCGACCTTTAGCCGAGGCGACGTGGTCAAGGTGCCGTTTCCCTACACGGACCGCGCGACGCGCCAGTCGCGGCCGGCCCTGGTCGTCTCGACGGGTCGGACCGAAGAACTTCACGGCCTCTTGTGGGTCGCCATGATTACGAGTGCGGAGAACCGGCGCTGGCCCGACGATGTTCCGGTCGCCGACCTGAAGCGGGCCGGCCTGCCTGTCCCCTCCCTGGTCCGCAGCGCCAAGATCGCGACGATCGACGCGTTCCACGCCTCGAAACTGGGACGCGTGTCGGCCGCCCAGATGCGGCGCGTCACCGACCGACTCGTCGAGGGGCTGTCGGCGCGTTGACGCCGCACGGGGTTCGGGCCTTCAGGCCGCCGCGGTCTGCGCTGAACGATGCGGCCCCGGATGCACCCGCTGCAGCCCGATCGCCGGTCGAATTCAGCAGGTGTTTCACCACAGGCTCATAGTGTCGTGTCCCGCAAGTTCATGGCATCGTCCCAGTGGGTATGTTTTCTTGAACTGACGCCGCGGCTGGCGCCGCGTTGTCCACCCGCGGCGAGGAACCCCGTGGGCGGGTCCAGTTGAGCATATGACAACGGTTTCAGGGACATACAGGGGTTTCAGCATCACGACCGATCACTGAACACGCCCGAACCTCCGGTGGATTGTCCGGTCCGATGACCGTCCCCGTCTCTGGTCGCGAATTCTGAGACACCGCACTAGCGAGAGCCGCCTATCGCACGGGAAAGCTATTCGCTGCCTGGGGGCCGCGTCCGTGATACCGGGTGTAGCCTGGGTAACGGGAGTAGTTTCACGCCACCCTTGCTGCCGATCGCTCCGATGACGGGCCCTTCGGTCCGTCGACATATGCGAAGCATCTTGGGCAAAGCTCGAACGAAGATGTCTGCCTGCTCGGGGCCGGTCAGGTTGGCGGCCGTCAGCACGAACGCTCGCACGCGTGCGCGGACAAGGGCCTGCAACTCGAGCTCGCGCCGCCGCAGACGGCGGTCCTTGGTAAGCACGATCCATTCGCGGTGGCCAACGACCGGAAGCCAGTCGGCGTCCGGTGTTCCCGCCGCGAATTCGGATCGGGCCAGCTTGACGTCGACGCCTTCCCGCCGCAGAGCGGCGGCAAGGATCTGGCCGCCCAAACACTCGTCGATGAAGAACGTGGGTGGACGGCTAGGCTGCCGTGTCGAGTTCGCAGCGGATCGCTTCCCAGATTTCTTCCGGCGCCCGGTCATAGTCCTTCGAGAGTTCCTCGGGTGACTCACCGGCCTTGAAACGATCGAAGACGTCCGCCGTGGTGACGCGAGAGCCGGCGATCACCGGCCGGCCGTAAGCAACGAGAGGGTCAATCGAAACAAGGCGCGGGCTGTCGGTTCCACGACGCGTGAACGGATAGAGGCGGATCGCGAGGCCCTGCCCGTCGCGCTCGATGCGCCGGAGGTGCGCGTCGAGGATCTCTTCCATCGCGCCCTGGCCGTGCTGCGAGGCGTTGATGAGTTGACCGTACTTTTTGACGAACAGGTGTTTGCCGTCCGTCTGCATGGTCTCTTCTACCAGCGGGTGCGCACTTGCGAACTTCCGCCGCAGGTAGTCCAGAGCACTCCGGATTTGCCTCATGCGAACACTGTGGTCCCGCCGAATCGCGCCGAGCACATGCAGTTCGAGCATGTTGACGAACGACAGCATGCCTCGTTCGCCGGCCGGGCGCACAAGGGGGTCGGCCCGTTGGGTTCCCGCGGTGGTCGGGTAGTTTCGGCCGTACACCCACGACCGGATGGTGTTGGCGGGAATCCGCAGATAATGGGCGGCCTCTGCCGGGCTGTAGATCGGAATGTCTTGGGGATTCTGGCCGCCGTAGATCATGCCGTGCTTCAGGATGGCACCTCCCTGCCGCCGAGATGCGAGCGCCGCTCCAAGCGTAACCGATGACGGGCCGCTCGGTCCAACCGCTCGATGACGCCACAGGGCGGTTCACAGTCCGGAGCAGATCTGCGTCACGGTCTACGCGCGTTCAGTGTCTGCCCGACACTCAGGGCTCCGACCCGGACCTCATCCCTCCGGCCTACTGCAGCCTGCGGTACTCGGCCACGCGACGGTTGTGCTCGGCCAGCGTGCGCGAAAAGGCGTGGCGTCCGCCCACGGTCCGCACGAAGTACAGGTAGTCGCTGTCGGCGGGCCGAACCGCGGCCTCGAGCGCCGCGAATCCGGGACTGGATATGGGGCCGGGCGGCAGGCCGGCGTACCGGTAGGTGTTGTAGGGCGAGTCGAACTCCAGGTCGACGAGCAGCAGCCGCCCGCGGTAGAGTCCGGCCTGGATCAGGGCGTAGATCACCGTCGGGTCGCAGTCCATCCGCATGCCGCGGTCCAGCCGGTTGTGGAACACCGACGCGATCACCTCGCGCTCGTCCGCCACCGCGGCCTCGCTCTCGACCAGGGAGGCCATCACCATCGTGTCGTGCACGTCGAGCGGCCATTCGTCGCGGCCGGTGATGCGCTCGAGCCGGGCGAGGGCGTCTCGCAGTCCCCCGAGCATGGCGTCGACGGCGTCAGCGGCCGTCGCGCCGCGCGGGAACGAGTAGGTCTCCGGGAACAGGTAGCCTTCCACCGACACGGCCCGCGGGTCGATCTCCCGGACGGCGGGCAGCGCCGCCTCGGCCGCGGCCATGAACTCGGCGCGGGTCCCGAAACCGGCTTCTTCCCAGCGGTCGGCCATCTGGTCGACCCTCAGGCCTTCGGGCACGGTGAACGTGTAGAGGCGGACCTGGCCCGCCGCCAGCTTCCCGAAGACGCCGCGCATGTCCAGCGGCTCGCCGAAGACGTACTCGCCGGCCTGGAGCCGTCCGCGCTGTCCGCTGAAGTACAGGTAGGCCAGCGCCGCGTACCGGTCCGTGAGCACGTCGCTGGAGATCAGCAGGTCGACGATCGCCCTCGACCCGTAACCGCTGGGGATGTCGACGACGAGCGCGCCTCCGGCCGGCGCGTGCGTGCGCGTAAGCCGGTGCTCGACGTAGGCGGCCGGGGCGCCGGCGATGACGGCGCCGGCGATGAAACCGGTCAGGATCGATCCCGCGGTTCTAGCCATGGCCGCCGCGTTCCAGGAAGTCCTCCAGAATCAGCGTGGCCGCCATCGCATCCACGTGCTTCCGTCGCTTCCGCCAGTCCAGCCCCATCGCTTCCAGCGCCTGTTCGGCGGCGAACGAGGTCAATCGCTCGTCCCATTCGATGACGGGAATCGGGAGCGCGTGCTCCAGCCGGTCGAGGAACGCGGCCGTCTTCCGCGTCTGGCGGCTGGGCGCGCCGTCCATGTGCCGGGGCATGCCCACCACCAGCCGCTCCACGCCGTCGGTCTCGATCAGCGTCCGGATGTGCCGGATGTCCCGCTCCAGGCCGGCCCGGATCCGCGTGGGCCGGACGGAGACGGTGATTCCCTCGGCGTCGGTGATCGCGATGCCGATGCGCCGGTCCCCGACGTCCAGCGCCATGGTTCGTGGCCGGCGCGTCACGGTCCCATCATATCGGCTGGCGCCGCCAGATTCGACCTTCCGGATCGTGAATCACGCTATAATCGGGGCCGTTCGGCGTGTCGTGGGAGGTGGTTTCTGAGTTCTCGAACCCAGTTCGGCGTCCTGGTCGTTTCTTCGGTGGTGGCCGTCTACGCCATCGTCGGCGGCGTGTTGGGCATCGTCAGCGCCCAGGACGGCCCGTATCCGCAACTGGCGATGTTCGAGGAGGTGATCGAGCGGATCCGGGACGACTACGTCGACGAGCCCGACATGCTGGAGGCCATGGAAGGCGCGTTTCGGGGGATGATCGAGGAGATCGATCCCGGCGGCGGTTTCCTGTCGCCGGAGAGCGCCGCGTTCTACCTGGACTACGACCCGCTGGAAACGCCCGGCATCGGCGTGATCCTGGGCCGCCGGTTCGATTTTCCGGTCGTCGTGACGGCCGTTCCCGGGGGTCCGGCCGACGCCGAGGGCCTGGGGACGGGCGACGCGATCGAGAGCATCGACGGGACGTCGTTGCGCGAGTTCAACCTGGTCGAAGTGCGGCAGGCGCTGGCGGGCGAGACGGGAACGACCGTCGAGTTGAACGTCATCCGCCGATTGACGGCGGCGCCGGAAACCATCACGATGACGCGCCGGCTCGTCGCGTTTCCCGCCCTCGAAACGCGGATCCTGGACCCGGGGATCGCCTACGTGAAGATTCCCTTCGTGGGCCCGGACACCGCGGCGCAGGTTCGACAGGCCGTCGAGGGCATGCTCTCCGGGGGCGCGCGGGCGCTCGTCGTCGATCTGCGGGGAACCGCCGGGGGAGCCGCCGAGGAAGCCGTCGCGCTGGCGAGCCTCTTCGTCGAGTCCGGCACGATCGGATACCTGGAGGGTCAGACCGTCGAACGGGAAACCTTCACCGCGTCCGGCGCCGCCGCGTTTCCCGATCTCCCGCTCGCGATACTGATCGACGAGGGCACTTCGGGCGCGGCCGAGATCGCGTCCGGCGGCGTCCGCGGCAACGCGCGCGCCCACCTGCTGGGCTTCCGGACCTTCGGTCTCGTCTCGGTCCAACGCCTGCTCCCGGTCGAGGACGGGTGGTCGCTCCTGGTGGCGGTGGCCCACTACTACACGCCGGACGGCGGCGACATCCGAGTCGACGGCGTCGAGCCGACGGTCGATCCCGAAACGCTTCCCGATCCCGTCGACGGCGGGGATCCGCCGCTGGACCGCGCCCTCGAGATGCTCATCGAAGAGCTGGCCGCGTAGGGCCCCGTTCCTCCGCCCGTGGCGCGTTCGCGCACCGTTGGATACAATAGCCCGTTTCCGATCCACTCCGGGCCCCCGTCCGGGAAGCGACCGGCCGAATGTCGATCCGAACCATTCGAATACGCGGCGCGCGGCAGCACAACCTGAAGAACGTCGACCTCGAGATCCCGCGCAATTCGCTGACGGTGGTGACGGGCCTGAGCGGCTCGGGGAAGTCCAGCCTGGCCTTCGACACGGTCTACGCCGAGGGGCAGCGGCGCTACGTGGAGTCGTTGTCGGCCTATGCCCGCCAGTTCCTCGACCGCCAGGAACCGCCCGACGTCGATTCGATCGAGGGGCTGTCGCCGGCCATCTCGATCGAGCAGAAAAGCGCCGCCCGGAGCCCGCGCTCGACCGTGGGCACCGTCACGGAAGTCTACGACTACCTCCGGCTCCTGTTCTCGTCGATCGGCGTGCCCCACTGCCCCGACTGCGGCAAGACCATCTCCGAGCAGCGGCCGGACCAGATCGTCCGCAACCTGAAGGCCCTCCCGATGGGCGAGCGCGTCATGATCCTGGCGCCCATCGTTCGCGGCCGCAAGGGCGAGTTCAAGGCGCAACTGGCGGCGCTGGCCCGCTCCGGATACGTCCGCGCCCGCATCGACGGGAAGCTCCACAGCCTGGATGAACCGATCGATCTCAACCGCCGCAGGAACCACACGATCGAGGTCGTCGTGGACCGCCTGATGTTGAAGGACGGGGTGGAGAACCGGCTGGAGTCGTCGATCGACCGCGCCGTCAAGCTGGCCGGCGGCATCGTCCAGGTGGCCGTCATCGGGGGCGAGGAGCGACTGTACTCGCAGACCATGGCCTGCGTCGACTGCGGCACGAACGTGCCGGCCATCGAGCCGCGGACCTTCTCGTTCAACAGCATCTACGGCGCATGTCCCCGCTGCAACGGCCTGGGCGTCCGGTTCGACTTCGATCCCGGGAGGCTCGTCTCCGATCCCACGCAGTCGGTCCTGAACGGCGGGCTCGGACTGAACGGCTGGTTCGACGACGAGGTCCGGACCGCGCTCGGAAAGATCGGGCGCCATTTCAAGACCGACCTCGACGCGCCGTTCGACGCGCTGCCCACGAAGGTGCGGCACGCGGTGTTTCACGGCGTCCGGTCGAAGAAGATCGAAGGCGTCCTCGACGTCCTGAACCGCATCTACGAGGAGTCCGGCGACGACGAGCTCACCGTGTTCATGGCGACGCACCCGTGCTCGGAGTGCCTGGGGGCGCGGCTGCGGGCCGAGAGCCTGGCCGTCAAGGTGGCCGGCCGCACGATCGCGGACATCGCCGGGTTGCCGATCCAGGAGTCCCTGACAACCTTCCGCCAGCTGGAGCTCGCGCCGCGGCAACGGCTCGTCGCGGGCCGGATCGTCCGCGAGATCGTCGAACGGCTGGAGTTCCTCAGCGCGGTCGGCCTGGACTATCTCAGTCTCGATCGAGCCGCCAACACGCTCTCCGGGGGCGAGAGCCAGCGGATTCGGCTGGCCACGCAGATCGGCTCGCGGCTCCGCGGCGTGCTCTACGTGCTGGACGAACCCTCGATCGGCCTCCATCACAAGGACAATACGCGTTTGCTGGAAACGCTGGAGCGGCTGCGGGACCTGGGCAATACCGTCGTCGTGGTCGAACACGACGAGGACACCATGCGCCGCGCCGATTTCGTGGTGGACCTGGGCCCCGGCGCCGGGATCGACGGCGGACGCGTCGTGGCGCTCGGTCCGCCCGAGGCCATCGCCGGATCCCGCCAGAGCCGGACGGGCCAGTATCTCGCCGGCCGGCTCGAGATTCCCATGCCGGCGAAGCGCCGCAAGCCTTCGCGCAAGGCGCTCCGGATCCGCGGCGCCGCCGAGCACAACCTCCAAAGCGTCGACGTCGCGTTCCCGATCGGCCTGATGACCGCCGTCACCGGGGTTTCCGGCTCGGGCAAGTCCACGCTGGTCAACGACATCCTGTACCGGGCGCTGGCCCGGAAGCTGTATCGGGCCATGGACGAGCCCGGGGCCCACAGGGAGATTCGCGGGACCGAGCACATCGACAAGGTGATCGAGATCGATCAATCCCCCATCGGGCGCACGCCCCGGTCGAACCCGGCGACCTACACGGGCCTGTTCACGCCCATCCGCGACCTCTACGCGATGCTGCCCGAATCGCGCGTGCGCGGCTACAAGCCGGGCCGTTTCAGCTTCAACGTCAAGGGCGGCCGCTGCGAGGCCTGCCGCGGCGACGGCCTGAGGAAGATCGAGATGAGCTTCCTGCCGGACGTCTACGTGCCGTGCGAGGTCTGCCGCGGGCAACGCTACAACAGCGAAACGCTCGCGATCCGGTACCGGGGAGTGTCGATCCGCGATCTGCTGAACGCCACCGTTTCCGAGGCGCTCGACGTGCTCGAGAACGTTCCCCAGGTCCGGGTCAAGCTGCAGACGCTGCTCGACGTGGGCCTGGGATACCTGCGGCTCGGGCAGCCGGCGACCACGCTGTCGGGCGGGGAGGCCCAGCGCATCAAGCTGGCCCGGGAACTGAGCCGCCGGGCCACGGGAAAGACGCTCTACATCCTGGACGAGCCGACCACGGGCCTGCATTTCGACGACGTGAGGAAGCTGCTGGACGTGCTGCTCCGGTTGACAGGCCTGGGCAACACGGTGATCATTATCGAGCACCACCTGGACGTCATCAAGACAGCGGACTGGGTGATCGACCTGGGACCCGACGGCGGGGAGCGAGGCGGGCGCCTGGTGGCGGCGGGGACGCCCGAAAGCGTTGCCGGAGTCGAGGAATCCCACACCGGCGCCGCACTGGCCCGGATCATCCCCGGACGGCGCCGGACCGCCCAACGTGACAGGAGCCGATGAAGGATCCCGGCGAGGCGCTCGACCGGTTCGTTGCCGACAGCCATGGCGTCCAGAGGCGCTTCTTCGATGAGAACCGCGACGCGATCCTCGACGTCGCCCGAACCATCGCGGCCCGGCTGGTCGACGGCGGCAAGATCCTGTTCTTCGGCAACGGCGGCAGCGCCGCCGATGCGCAGCACCTGGCCGCCGAGTTCGTCGGGCGGTTCGCCGCCGATCGGCCCGCGCTGCCGGCCCTGTCGCTTTCGGCCGACACGTCGGTCCTGACCGCCCTGGGGAACGACCTTGGTTTCGCGCGCGTCTTCGAGCGCCAGGTCGAGGCCCACGGCCGGGAGGGCGACGTGGCGGTCGGCATCTCCACCAGCGGCGACTCCGACAACGTGCGGCGCGGGCTGGACGCGGCCCGCGCGCGCGGTCTCTACACGGTGGGCTTGACGGGCGAAACCGGGGGCCGGATGTCGGGCCGCGTCGACGTCCTGTTCCGCGTCCCGTCCCGCACGACGCCGCGAATCCAGGAAACGCACATACTGCTGGGCCACTCGCTCTGCGAGCTGGTCGACCGCGCGTTGTTTCCCGACGCCTGGGCCGGCGGTTGACGGCGGGGCCCCGGCGGCGACCGAGATGTCATGAGCGAATCCAGATACGGCGTCGAGCCACTTGATTTCGATGGGATCTCGACCTATCCGATCGCCCAACGCCGGAGCAAGGTTCACGTCGGCATGTTCGCGCGGCCGGTCGATGCCGGGGACACGGTCGGCGCGTTCCTGGACACGCTGCCCCGGATCCTGGCCGGCGCCGAGTTCCGCGACCTGGCGGCCGCGCTCCAGCGCGCACGGCGCGACAAGAGGCCGATCCTCTGGGGCATGGGCGGCCACGTCATCAAGTGCGGATTGGGGCCCGTCCTGATCGACCTGATGCGTGACGGTTTCGTCACCGGCATCCTGATGAACGGCGCCGCCGTCATTCACGATTTCGAGATCGCGCTGCACGGGGCGACGTCCGAGGAGGTCGACGACGAGCTGGGCTCGGGCCGGTTCGGAATGGCGCGCGAGACGGGCGAATACCTGAACCGCGCCATCAACGCGGCGGGGCGCGACGGTATCGGCGCGGGCGAAGGCGTGGGGCGGTTCCTCCAGGACCCGCCCGACGGCGTCGGGTTCCCCCACCTGGACGCGAGCATCCTCCACGAGGCCTACGAGCGCTCGATCCCCATCACCGTCCACGTGGCCATCGGGGCCGACATCATCCACGTGCATCCCTGGGCGTCGGGCGAAGCGGTGGGCCGGGCGGCGATGCGCGACCTGAAGTTGCTGGCGGCCATGGTGAGCCGGCTCGAAGGCGGCGTCTACATCAATCTCGGATCGGCGGTCATCCTGCCCGAGGTGTTCCTGAAAGCGCTGTCGGTGGCGCGGAACCTGGGCCACGCGGTGGATCGCATCACGACGGCCAACCTGGACTTCATCCAGCACTACAGGCCCCGCGAGAACGTGCTGAAGCGGCCGACCCGGCGCGGCGGGCGCGCCATCGCCCTGACCGGGCACCACGAGATCATGGTGCCGCTGCTGGCGGCGGCCCTGAAGCAGGCCGGGCCCGACCGATGACGCGGCCGCCGGCGGCGCCCCCCGCGGATGCGGCCGCGGAGCATCGGTGGCGGGTGCAGGACGTCACCCTGGTCGGCGGCGCGTTCATCGCGCTCAACCTGGTCGTGCCGTCCGTCGTCGTCGCCGTCGACGTCGGAGGCGCCGCGGCGGCGGCCGCGCGCGCGCTGATCGCCACGCTCGTGGTCCAACTCGCGGTGATCGGCGTCATCGCCGTCCTGATCCGCGGCGTCTACCGGCTGCGGTTCTTCGACGAAATCCGTTGGAGGCGCGGATACCCGGCCCGAAACGGCGCGTTGTGCCTGTGGGGCATGACCCTGGCCATCGCGGTCATCGCGGCCTCCGCTTTGTTTCCGCCGAACGATACCCCCATCGAGCAACTGCTCTCCACGCCCGGGGCCGTGGCGATGTTCGCCGTCTACGCGGTCCTGTTCGCGCCGGTGCTGGAGGAGACGCTGTTCCGGGGGTTTCTCTTTCGCGTCGTGGACCAGTGGGCCGGGCCCCGGGCCGCCGTGCTGACGACGGCCGCGGCGTTCGGGATCGTCCACGCGCCGCAGCTCTGGGGCAGCCTGGCCGCCATCCTGGTGATCTTCGCCGTCGGCTACGCGCTTTCGGAAGTGCGGCGGCGGACCGGTTCGCTGATCCCCGCCGTCATCGTCCATACCGCCTACAACGGCACGATCCTCCTGGTCTTTCTGGCCGGCGCGTTGGCCGGCGCCGGCCGGGCCGGGCCCGACGACGGCGCCGCCTGGACCGACTCGGCGGCGATGGGCGGGGCGAACCGGAGTATGATGGAATCTCGCTGAACGCGCGACACCCGTCGAAGGAGAGGGGACCGACCATGCGATCCGACCGGCGTTGGTATGTGATCCTGGCGAGCTTTGTCCTGGCCGTGGGCGCGGCCGCCGCGACCCAGGGGCCGGGGAATCCGGACCCCGCGGCCTACCTGGAGCAGTCCCGCGCGTGGAGCGCGCGGATGGAGGCCGCCGGCCTGGCCGATCCGTTCGTTGGCCTGACCCGGGACGGAGAACCCGTTCGCGGCCTCTTCGAGATCCGCTCGACCGGCGTGTCGACCGCGCCGGTCCGGGAAGCCGCCGAGGCGTTCCTCGCCTCGCTCGGTCCGGATGAGCGCAACCGCGCGCGCTTCGCCGAGAACGACCTGGAGTGGCGCAAGTGGGCCAACCAGCACATCTACTACCGCGACGGGATCGGCTTCGAGGAGATGAGCCCGGCCCAGCGCGACGCGGCGTTCGCCATGCTGGGGGCCTCGCTCAGCGCCAAGGGCCTGGAGTTGACCCGCGACATCATGCGCCTCAACGAGACGCTGGGCGAGCTGAACGGCGGCAACTTCGTCGAGTACGGGCAGTGGAAATACTGGATCTCGATCATGGGCGAGCCCTCGGCCGACGAGCCGTGGGGCTGGCAACTGGACGGCCACCACCTGAACCTCAACTATTTCGTCCTGGGCGACCAGGTCGTGATGACGCCGGCCTTCTGGGGATCGGAACCCGCCGTGGCGACGTCCGGGAGGTTCGCCGGGACCGTGATCATGGAGGACGAGCAGGCCGCGGGCCTGGCCATGATCCGCGCCCTGACCCCCGCCCAGCAGAGCCGGGCGATCCTCGAGACGTCGAAGACCGGCAACAACATCCTGGCCCAGGCGTTCAGCGACAACCTGGTCCTGGACTACGCGGGGATTCGCGCCGACGCGTTCTCCGAAGCGCAGAAGGCGCAACTGCGGGACCTGATCGGCCTGTACGTGGGCAACATGCGCGACGCGCACCAGAGGGTCCGCATGTCGGAGGTCGAGGCCCATCTCGACGACACGTGGTTCGCCTGGATCGGCGAGACCGGCGACGACGCCGTCTACTACTACCGTATCCACAGCCCCGTCATCCTGATCGAGTTCGACCACGAGACGCCGGTCGGCCTCCGGCACATCTACCCGCCGGGCGTGCCCTACCGGGAGCACATCCACGCGGTCGTGCGCACCCCCAACGGCAACGACTACGGGAAGGACCTGCTGCGCCAGCACTACGAGCGGCATCCGCACGAATAGCGCCGGGACGGCGCGGTGTAGAATGCCGTCTCGGGGCCGATGGATCCACACGCACAGAACGACATCCAGGCGCTGCGCCGCAAGCTTGCGGACCTGGACAGCGGCCTGCTCGAGCGGGTCGCCGAGCGGCAGCGGATCGTCACCGAAATCGGGCGGATGAAAGCGGCCGCCGGCCGGGCGACGCGCGACTACCGGCAGGAGAAGGACGTCGTCGAGCGCGCCAAGTCGGCCGCCGCGGCGCTCAACCTCAGCGGCCGCTTCGCCGAGGATCTCATGTTGCTCCTGATCCGCGAGTCGCTGACGGCGCAGGAGCAGGTCCGTGTCCACGAGGAAGCGATGGGCGCGGGCCGCCGGGTCCTGGTCGTCGGCGGCAACGGGCACATGGGCCGATGGATGGTCCGCTTCCTCGTTTCCCAGAACTTCGCCGTCGAGGTGGCCGATCCCACGGGCGCCCCCGGCGCGATCCCGCACCTGGCCGACTGGCGGCAGTCGGCGCTGGACCATGACTTCATCATCGTCGCCGCGCCGCTGGGCCGGTGCCGGAAGATTCTCGAGGAACTCGCCGAGCGTCGGCCCGCGGGCGTCGTGTTCGACATCAGCTCCTTGAAGACGCCTCTCCGCCGGGGCCTGGACGCGCTGGCGGCCCGCAAGGTCGCGGTGACCTCGATCCACCCGATGTTCGGCCCCGACACCCAGATGCTCTCGGGCCGGCACGTGATCTTCATCGACCTGGGTTTTCCCGACGCCACGCGTCAGGCGCGGGAGCTGTTCGCCTCGACGATGGCGGTTCAGGTG
>JAJEDW010000229.1 GCA_022821265.1 Acidobacteriota bacterium | reverse complement strand
TGGAGGGCAGGACGAGAAGGGCTCCAGCGGCGGCGGCATACAACAGTTTCTTGTTCCGGAGCGGTCTCATGCCATTTGTGCCTCCCGATATGCCAAGGCGGGCGCGATCAGAGTACTTCTTCGCCCGATTCACCGGTGCGGATCCGGATCGCCTCGTCGATGGGGCCGACGAACACCTTTCCGTCGCCGATCCGTCCCGTTTGCGCCGTGTCCTGGATCGCCCGGGTGATCTTCGGGGCGTTCGCGTCGGAGACGACGATCTCGATCTTGACCTTCGGGACGAAATCCACGGAGAATTCCGCGCTCCGGTACTTCTCGAGGTGGCCTTTCTGGCGGCCGAAGCCCTTGACCTCGGTCACGGTCATTCCGGTCACGCCCAGGTGCGACAGCGTGTCGCGCACCTCGTCGAGCTTCTGCGGCTGGATTATCGCGGTCACCAGCTTCATGCGATGCCTCCTCCGGGCGCGGTCACGAGATCATCACCGTCCGCGGGAACTGGGCGTTGTGCTCGAGGAACGTCTCCTTCGAGGCCGACAGCTCCGCGTCGGTGAGTTGGGTCACCCCGTTGATATCGGTCGCGCGCGAAACCAGCGTGTGCTCCCCGGCCGTCGCGCCGTCCCAGTCGAAGGTGAACAGCTTCCAGGAATACCGCGTGTTGGCGGGATCCAGCGTGGCGCGCCGCCACGGGCCGTCGTCGACACGGACCTCGACCGATTCCAGCGGCGTGCCGTCGTTCAGGACGAAGCCCAGGATCCGGTGCGCGCCGCCCTGCCGGCTCACCCGCGCGATCACCGACTTGATCCGCAGCCGCGTGACCTCGGTCTCGTTGAACTTCATCTCCCCGCCGATCTCCTCCTGGCGCACGGTGCGGTACCAGCGCGCCTGGAAGTGGCCCACGAAACGCTCCTGCTGGACGTGCATGCCGGTCACCCACTTGACGTTGGCCACGCCGTACCATCCGGGCACGACCACGCGGGCCGGGGCGCCCTGCCGGGTTCCGAGGGGCTCTCCGTTCAACGCGTAGGCGATGATCGCGTCGCTCTCCATCGCGTCGCGGAGCGACATGCTGCGGGCGAACTGCGACTCGAAGGTGATGTCGTTTCCGCGGAAGTTCCCGGTCTCCTCGCCGCGGTCGGCGCCCATGAAGACGACTTCGCGCGCGCGGTCGGCCACGCCCGCCTCCTCGAGCAGGTCGCGGACGCGCGTTCCCGTCCAGAGGCCGCAGGAGGACAGGCCCTGGACGCTGCGCGCGCTGTTGCCCGAGCACTCGTAGCCGGCGGGCATCTCCACCGGCGGATGCGCCTGGATGTCGGCCAGCGACAGTTCCGCGGGGTTGTCCACCAGGCCGGTCACCTGCAGCCGGTAAGCGTCGGGATCGAGCTCGGGGACCGGGTAGTGCGCGATCGAGAAGAACTCGTCCGTGGGGGTGTACAGCCCGTCGATGTTCCGGATGTCGTAGAGCCGTACCCGGCCTTCACCCCCGGGGTTGAACGTGGCCGGGATGTCGGTGAACGGGACGACGGTCTCGCCCTGAACCAGCGCGGGAAAGGCCCAGCGCGGCACGGCGGCCAGGGCGCCGGTGGCGGCCAGTCCCATTCTCAGAACGTCGCGGCGGGCAAGCTGAGGCTTCGGCATGGCGCGGCTCCTTCGGGCCGGGGACGGCCCCGGCCCGTGCTTTTACCACGAACGCGCCGCCGTTGCGAACCATTTACATCAGTAGTCGTCGAAATCGCCGCCGGGCGCCGCCGGCGCGGCCTTCTTCTTCTCGGGAATCTCGGCCACCGCGGTTTCGGTCGTGATCAGGAGGCTCGCCACCGACGCCGCGTTCTGAAGGGCGACGCGCACCACCTTGGCCGGGTCGATGACGCCCGCCTTCACCAGGTCTTCCACCCCGCCGGTGTCGGCGTTGTAGCCCGTGGCGTAGTCCTCGGCGTCGGCGACGCGGCCGGAGATGACGGAGCCTTCCTCGCCGGCGTTGGCCGCGATGGCCCGCAGCGGCGCGTCCATGGCCGAGGCCAGCAGCTCCGCGCCGGTCCGCCGGTCACCCTCCAGCGTTTCCGCCAGCGACTCGACGGACGCGCGCGCCCTCACCAGGGCCGTGCCCCCGCCGGGGACGATGCCTTCCTCGGCGGCGGCCCGCGTGGCGTTCAACGCATCCTCGACGCGCGCCTTGAGCTCCTTCATCGCCATTTCGGTCGGCGCGCCCACGCGGATCACGGCCACGCCCCCGGTGATCTTGGCCAGGCGCTCCTGGAGCTTCTCCTTGTCGTAGGTCGAGTTCGTGTCCTCGATCTCGGCCTTGATCTGGGCGATGCGGCCGTCGATGGCGGCCTTCGAGCCGGCGCCCTCGACGATGGTGATCTCGTCCTTGCCGACGACGACGCGGTTGGCCTGTCCCAGGTCCTCCAGGCCGATGTTCTCCGGCGCCACGCCCAGGTCCTCGGTCAGCGCGCGGCCGCCGGTCAGGACGGCGATGTCGGCGATGATCGCCTTGCGGCGGTCGCCGAAGGCGGGGGCCTTCACCGCGACGCATTCGACGGTGCCGCGCAGCTTGTTGACGACCATCGTGGCCAGCGCCTCGCCTTCGACGTCCTCGGCGATGACCAGCAGCGGCCGGCCTTCCCGCGCCACTTTCTCCATAACCGGGAGCAGGTCGTTCAGCGCGGTGAACTTCTTCTCGCGGATCAGGATGTAGGGCTTCTCCAGGACGGCTTCCATGCGGTCCTGGTTGGTGACGAAGTACGGGGACAGGTACCCGCGGTCCCACTGCATCCCTTCCACCACTTCCATCTCCGTGTTCATGGACTTGGCTTCCTCCACGGTGATGACGCCGTCCACGCCGACCGCTTTCATGGCCTCGGCGATGAGTTCCCCGATATCGGCGTCGCCGTTGGCCGAGATCGTGGCCACCTGTGCCTGCTCGCCGTGGCTGGCGACGGGCTTGGAGTTCCGGCGCAGCTCGTCGACGACGGCGTCCACGGCGAGGTCGATGCCGTGTTTCAGGTCCATCGGGTTCGCGCCGGCCGCGACGTTCTTCAGTCCCTTCGCGAAGATGGCCTGCGCCAGGACGACGGCCGTCGTCGTGCCGTCGCCGACCTCGTCGTTGGTCTTGGACGCGACTTCCTGCACCATCTGCGCGCCCATGTTCTCGAGGCGGCTCTCCAGGTCGATCTCCTTGGCGACGGTCACGCCGTCCTTGG
>JAJEDW010000037.1 GCA_022821265.1 Acidobacteriota bacterium | reverse complement strand
CGATCCGGACGTGGTCGGCCACCCCGACCTGTCCGGCGATCACAGCGTCGTCCCCGATATCGCAACTGCCCGACACTCCGGTCTGGGCGGCGATCACCGTGCGCTTGCCGATTCGAACGTTATGGGCGACGTGCACCAGGTTGTCCAGCTTCGTGCCTCGCTCGATGCGCGTCGATGCGAGCGAGCCGCGATCGATCGTGCTGTTGGCGCCGATCTCGACATCGTCCTCGATCCGCACCTCCCCCAACTGGGGGAACTGGACGTATTCTTCGCCGTCCCGCACATAGCCGAAACCGTCGGACCCGACGACGACGCCGGCATGGAGAACGACGCGGTCCCCGATTCGGACCCCGGGGTAGAGCACGACGTTGCTGCGAATCGTGCAGTTCTCGCCGATCCGGCAGCCGCCGGCGATGTGACATCCCGGATAGACGGCGGTGCCGTTTCCGATGACGACGTCCGCGTCGACGACGGCATGCGCGCCGATGTGCACGCCGCTTCCGAGCCGCACGCCGGCGCGAACCACGGCGGTCGGGTCCACGCCGGGCTCGGGGCCGACGCCGGGCATGAGCCAGCCGGCCGCGCGGGCGAAGGCCGCTTTGGGATTTCGCACCGTGATCGTCGTCTTGTCCGGAAACACGCCCTCGGACACCAGTACACAGGATGCGCGGCTCGCCGGCACCCGGTCCGCGTAACGCGTCTCGGCATAGCTGAGATCGCCCGGTCCGGCGGTATCGAGCTCGGCCACGTTGTCGATGGGTTCGCCGGGCTCCCCGTCGAGCGCGCCGCCGAGCAGCGCCGCGAGCTCTCCGGCTGTTCGCTTCATGAGATCCTCCGTATGTACTGAATCACCGCTTCGGCGGTTCGGGCTCCATGTTCCATGGCCGCGGGGACCGAAACGCCGTCCAGGTAGTTCCCCGTCAGAAACAATCCGTTCATGCCGGCCAAACCCGCCCGAAGCCGTGAACGCCACACCGTGTGACCGACCCGGTACTGCGGAATCGCCCGGCGATACCGCGTGAGCCGGATCCCCCGTCCGGCTCCCGCCCCCAGGCCCAGGACGCACTCGACGTCGGAACGTACGGCCGCCCAGAGCCGGTCGTCGGGCTCGTCGACGGCTTCCGGCGAAAGGCGTCCGCCGAGAAAGCTCGTCAACAGCGCCTGTCCCTCCGGCGCGCGGCCCGGAAAGAGCGCGCTGTTGAACAACGTGCCCAAGACCTTCAGACCCGCCTCGCGGGGCACGAGAAAGCCGAAGCCTTCCAGCGGTTTCGGGAACTCGTCGGCCGCCACCCCGAGGCTCGCGACCACGATCGGAGCATAGCAGACGGCTCCGAGATGACCCGCCAGGTCCGAATCCACCGTGCGCAGCAGGCGGGCCGCCGCCGGCGCGGGCGTCGCCAGGACGACGGCCGCCGCCCCGAAGGTCTCCGCGCCCGCTTCGAGACGCCAGCCGGGCGCCAGTGTCCGGGCCGCGGTGTCGAACCGGATGTCGAGGCCGCGGGCAAGTCCCCGTACCAGGGTTCCCATGCCGTCGCGGAACGACGCCAGCCGGCGCCGCTCTCGTTTCCCGCGGCCCCTCACCATACCGGCGGCGACGCTCCCGAAATCCGCCTCCATCCGGGCCAGTCGCGGGAAGACGCCCTGAATCCCCAACTCCCGGGTGTCCCCGGCGTAGATCCCGGTCACGAACGGAGCCGCGAGACGCGCGTGAGCCTCCCGTCCGAAACGGCGCTCGAAGAACGCGGCCAGGGATTCGTCCCCCGGCTCCCGGCGGCGGCGGATGAACGGTTCGGCCAGCGCACGCAGCGTTCCGGACGGGGACAGGACCCATGGAACGCGCCGGAGCCGTCCTCCGGCGTAGACGAACCGCGGGGCGCCCGGCGGCGCCGTGATCATTTGATCCGACACGCCGGCCGCGGCGATCATCGCCATGGATTCGGGCGTGGGCAGGATCGTGTTCGGCCCCGACTCGAGAAGATAGCCTTCGACGCGCTCGCTCGAAACGACCCCGCCGGGCCGGGCGTCGGCCTCGAGAACCAGCGGCTCGAGACCGGCCTGCCGGACACCGCGCGCGCAGGCCAAACCGGAGACGCCCGCGCCCACAACGATGACGTCAGGCACGCGTATAGGTCTTGGCGACCTCGATGAAGGCGCGCGCGTTTTCCACTGGCGTGGCCGGCAGGATCCCGTGACCCAGGTTCAATATGTGGCCCCGGGGGGGAGCGGCGTCCAGGATTTCGGCCGTACGGGACCGCAGCCGGTCCCGATCTCCAAGCAACAGGCACGGATCCAGGTTGCCCTGCAGGGCGATGCCGTCCCCCACGCGGCGGCGGGCCTCGTCGATCGGGATTCGCCAGTCGATGCTCAGAACGTCGGCGCCTGTCCGGGCCATCGTTTCCAGCAGCGCCGGCGTTCCGTTCACATAGAGAATCCGGGGCGCCCGGTCCCCGACCACCTCGAAAATCCTGCGCGTGTACGGCAGCGCAAGCTCTTCGTAGTCGCCGGGGGCGAGTTCGCCGGCCCACGTGTCGAACAACTGCACGACCTGGGCGCCGGACTCGATCTGATAGACGAGGTACTCGCCGATCGTCCGCGCCAGCGTATCCATCAGGGAATGGAAGCATCGGGGATCGCCGAATGCCATACCCTTGATTGCCGCGAAGTTCTTGGAACCGGCTCCCTCGACGATGTACGCGCCCAGGGTCCACGGCGCGCCCGCGAAGCCGATCAGCGGCACGCGCCCGTCGAGCTCTCGGCGAAGCATGGCCAGCACCTCGCCCGTGAACGGGAACGCGCGGTCGACGTCGGGCGACGCCAGCCGGGCCACATCGCCGGATGACCGCACCGGATTCCCGATCTGCGGCCCGCGATCGGTGAGCGACACCTCGATGCCCATCGCTTCCACCGGGATCAGGATGTCCGAGAAGAAGATGACGGCGTCGACTCCGAGAATCCGATGAGGCTGCAGGGAAACCTCGGCCGCCAACTCCGGGGTCTTGCACAGATCCAGGAACGACACCTTTTCGCGAATGGCGCGGTAGTCGGGAAGGTAGCGCCCGGCCTGCCGCATCATCCACACCGGGGCCCGGGGCACACTTTCGCGGCGGCATGCGCGCAACAGGAGATCGTTCATCGTCGGGTCTTTCCGCGGCGCCGGTCGGCGGGTCTGCCCCGGCTGAACCGGCATGATACAATACGCCGTCTATGGAAACATCCGGAACCGAGCGCCGGCCGGCGCTCGATGCGGCTCCGGGTTCCCAGTTCCCCACGGTTTCCATCGTCATACCCGCGTACAACGAAGCCGGCCGGATCGGCCGAACGCTGGAACGGATCCTGGCGTTCCTGGACGATCGTTGCCTGGAAGCGGAGATCATCGTAGTCGACGACGGGTCCACCGACCGGACCGCGGAGATCGCCCGGTCGCGCGACGCATCGCGCGTTCGAATCGTGACCGGCCCGCACCGGGGCAAGGGATCGAGCGTGCGCCGCGGAGTGGCCGAGGCCCGTGGCCGGTGGGTCCTGTTGACCGACGCCGATCTCTCGGCGCCGATCGAGGAGTTGGACCGGCTGATGGAGGCCGCCGACGGCGGCGCCGACATCGCCGTCGGATCGCGCGCCGTCGACCGGTCGAAGATCGGCATCCACCAGCCGCGGCCGCGCGAATGCGGCGGCATCGTCTACAACTGGGTGGTCCAGGTGATCCTGGGCCTTCGAATCCGGGACACCCAGTGCGGATTCAAGCTCTTCGACCGCCGGAGGTGCGCTCCACTGTTCCACGCTCAGACCATCGCGGGCTTCGGTTTCGATCCGGAGATCCTGTTTCTGGCAAAGAATCGGGGCCTGATGATCGCCGAGGTGCCCGTTCGGTGGAGTCACGATGCCGGAACGACGGTTCGGGTGCTCTCCGACGGCGCCGGGATGCTCCTGGACCTCTTCAGGATTCGATGGCGGTGGTGGAGGGGACGCTACCGATAGCGGCCGATCGCCCCACGATCTCCAGATACCGGGCGAGCGTCGGTTCGAAACCGTGGTCGAACGATTCGACGACGATGGCGTGGCCGATCGACACCTCGAGGATCCCTCCGATCTCCAGGAAGCGCGGAAGGTTGCGAAGGTTGAGGTCGTGTCCCGCGTTGACGCCCAACCCGATTCGCCGGGCATGGTCGGCCGCCGCGCCAAAGCGCCGCCACGCCGCGTCCTGGGCCCCGGTTCCGAACGCGCGGGCATAGGGCTCGGTGTAGAGTTCGATCCGGTCCGCTCCGACTTTCTTCGCGCGATCGATCTGGCCGGGCGCCGGATCCATGAACAGGCTGACCCGGGCGCCCGTCGCCTGCAGTTCGCCAATGATGGGCGCCAGCCGGTTTCCGTCCTTCTCCAGGTCCCATCCATGGTCCGAGGTCAACTGGCCCGGATCGTCGGGGACCAGCGTCACCTGGTCGGGAACGGTGTCGGAGACGAGCGCGAGAAACTCCGGGGACGGGTTGCCCTCGATGTTGAACTCCACGGCGTCATGCCGCGCCACGAGGCGGTACAGGACCGGCACGTCGTCGTAACGGATGTGGCGCTCGTCCGGGCGCGGATGGACGGTAATCCCGTGAACCCCCGACGCGATCGCGCGTCCGGCCATGGTCTCGAGATTGGGATAGCCGGTGCCGCGCGAGTTCCGGAGGAGCGCAAACTTGTTGACGTTGACGCTGAGCTTCGTCATCGGACCACCATCCGCATGAAGCGCCGCTTGCCGACCCGGAAGAGGTACTCCCCCGGCGAGGCATGGTCCACCGTCACGGTCGGGTCCGTCACCCGGTCGCCGTTCAGCGTCACGGCGCCGGACTTGATCAGCCGGCCGGCCTCGGCCACCGAGGCGGCAAGCCCGAGCTCGGCGAGAAGCTTCGGCAGCCGCACGCGGACGGCGGAGGCCGCCACCTCACGCGTCTCGATGTCCTCGGGGAGCCCGCCCCGTGCGAAGACTGTCTCGAACGCGTCCCGGGCCGAAGCCGCGGCCTCGGCGGTGTGGTAGTCCGCGACGATCGTCTCCGCCAGGCCCTTCTTGAGTTCCATCGGGTGCCGCCGGCCGGCCTCGACCTCCCGCCTCCAGGTCTCGATGGTGCGGACCGGGATGTCGGTCGCCAGCTCGTAATACCGGTACATGATCGCGTCGGAGATCGACATCACCTTCCCGAACATGTCGGCGGGGTCGTCGTAGATGCCGATGTAGTTGTCGAGCGACTTGCTCATCTTCTGGACGCCGTCGGTGCCCTCCAGCAGCGGCATCGTCATGACGATCTGCGGCGGCAGTCCGTAACTCCGCTGCAACTCGCGGCCGACCAGCAGGTTGAATTTCTGGTCGGTTCCGCCCAACTCGACATCGGCCTCCAACGCCACCGAGTCGTAGCCCTGAACGATGGGATACAGCAACTCGTGCAACGCGATGGGACGGTTCTCGCTCAAACGCTTCTCGAAATCGTCCCGTTCCAGGATCTGCCGCACCGTGTAGCGTGAGCAGAGCGTCACGAACCCGTCGGTTCCCAGCTCGAGCATCCAGCGGCTGTTGAAGTCGATGACGGTGGTCTCCGGGTCCAGGATCTTGTAGATCTGTTTCTTGTAGGTCTCGGCGTTGGCCTCGATCTCTTCGCGCGTCAACTGTTTTCGCGTCAGCGTACGCCCCGACGGGTCGCCGATCAGGCCGGTGAAGTCGCCGATCAGGAAGATCACCGTGTGCCCGAGGTCCTGGAAGTGCTTCATCTTCCGGATCAGGACGGTGTGGCCGAGATGGATGTCGGGCGCCGTGGGGTCGAATCCCGCCTTGACGCGCAGTTTCCGCCCCGTCGCGGCGGAGCGCCGCAGCCGCTCTTCCAGCTCCGCCTCGTGAATGATCTCGACGGCCCCCTTGCGGAGGTAGGTCATCTGCTCCTCGACCGTCAGCGAATCGAGGCCGTCACTCATGCGAATCACCCACCCTCACGCGGCGTCCGTCGAGCGCGCACCGCCCGTCGAGAATCCGGCCGATGGCATCGGAATAGATCTGGTGCTCCGCGTCGAGTATTCGCGCCGACAGGTCGTCCACGGAGTCCCCGTCCAGGACCGGAACCACGGCCTGGCTGACGATCGGGCCGCCATCGAGCGATTCATCCACCAGATGGACCGTGCAACCGCTGAATCTTACTCCATGTTCGAGCGCCTGTTTCTGCGCGTCGAGGCCGGGAAACGCCGGGAGCAGTGACGGGTGGATGTTGAGGATGGCCATCGGGAACGCCCGGACGAAAAACGGGCCGAGGATTCGCATGAAACCCGCCAGGCAGACCAGGGACACGCCGTGCTCCTGCAGCCGCTCGACGGCCGCACGGTCGAACGACTCGCGCGAACGGCCGGCCGAGGGAACGAACGCGGTTTCCAGACCGCGCCGCCGGGCCTCGGCGAGTCCGGGCGCCGACTCCTGGTCGCTGATGACCAGGGCGATCTCGGCGTCGAGCGCGCCGGCGGCGATCCGATCGGCGATGGCCGCGAAGTTGGAACCGCGTCCGGAAAGCAGGATCCCGAGTTGCCGGTTCCCCGAGACGATCTTCATCGAACGTAGACGACTCCGGGATCGCCTTCGACGATGCGGCCGACGACGAAATGCTCGGATCGCACCGCCGAAGCGAACGCGTCGAGCGCGTCCGGCCGCAGCACCGCGATCATGCCGATGCCCATGTTCGTCGCCCGCAGCATCTCGTCCGCGGCGACGGGTCCGAGCCGCGCCATCAACTCGAACACGGGCGGGACCGGCCAGGAACCCATCCGCACCTCGGCGCGGCATCGTTCAGGCAGGATCCGGGGCACGTTGTCGGTGATCCCGCCGCCGGTGATGTGGGCCAGCCCGGCCACCAGGTTCCGCTCCAACGCCGGGCGAAGCAGCGGTTCGTAGTTGACGTGAGGCTTCAGGAGCTCCTCGCCGACGGTCGTTCCCAGTTCGGGGACATGCGTGTCCACGGTCCAGCCCGCCATCTCCAGGAAAAGCCTTCGGGCCAGCGAGTAGCCGTTCGTGTGCAGGCCGGCCGCGGGCAGGCCCACCAGGAGATCGCCCGGCCGGATTCCGCGCCCCGTGATCAGGCGCGAGCGGTCGACGACGCCCACGATGAAACCGGCGATGTCGTATTCCCCGTCACGGTAGAACCCGGGCATCTCCGCGGTCTCCCCGCCCAGAAGCGCGCATCCCGCCTCCCGGCAGGCCCGCGCCACGCCTTCAACCAGCGACGCCACGACGTCGGGGTCGAGCTTCCCCGTCGCCACGTAGTCCATGAAGAACAGTGGACGGGCGCCTTGAACGCCGATGTCGTTGACGCAGTGTCGGACCAGGTCGCCGCCCACCGTGTCGTGACGCCCTGTCAGGAACGCCGCCCGGAGCTTGGTCCCGACGCCATCGGTGCTGGAAACCAGCACCGGTTCGGCCACGCCGGGAAACGCGCCGTCGAAGAGCCCTCCGAAACCGCCGATCTCGCCCAGCACGCCGTCGGTGCGAGTCTGCGCGGACAGGGCCTTGATGCGGGACGTCGCTCGCGCCGCGGCGTCGATGTCGACGCCCGAGTTCCTGTAAGTGAGCGGCGGACGGTCCGACATCAGCGGCGGTCGGTTCGCGCCGGGCTCAGAACGGGCAGATCCCGTATGTCGGGATCGGGCGCGCTCCAGAGATCCATCTGGCGGTCATCGGCCTTGGCGTCCATCATGTCGCTTCCGAAATCCAGCGGATACCGGCCCGTGAAACAGGCCGTGCAGAACTCGGCGCCGGACCCTTCCACGGCGTGGAGCAGACCGGGGAGGCTCAAGTAGGCCAACGAGTCGGCCTCGATGTACTTGCGGATCTCGTCGATCGTGTGGCTGGACGCGATCAGCTCTTTCCGGTTCGGCGTGTCGATCCCATAGAAACAGGGTGAAATGGTCGGCGGGCAACTGATCCGGACGTGCACCTCGCGAGCGCCGGCCGCCCTCACCATCTTCACGATCTTCCGGCTCGTCGTCCCGCGGACGATGGAGTCGTC
>JAJEDW010000052.1 GCA_022821265.1 Acidobacteriota bacterium | reverse complement strand
AGACGGCGCCCATCCGGACTGGAGCGGACAGTGGGAGCGCATCGGCAGCCTGAACTGGCCGCCGGAAGGATACCGGGAGGCGGGTCCGGCCCCCCTGACGCCGGAATACCAGGCCGTTTACGACGAGAACCAGCGGCTGCGCAGCCAAGGCATCCTGGCCGGTGATCCGCCCGCCACCTGCCTGCCGCCCGGAATGCCGCGGGTCATGAAGATGAGCTTTCCGATGGAGATCGTCGTGACTCCGGGAATCACCTACATCATCGCGGACTGGGAGAGCCAGGTACGCCGGATCTACACGGACGGGCGCGATTGGCCCGAATACATCCTGCCGGAGTTCAACGGGTACTCGATCGGCCAGTGGCGCGACGAGAACGGTGACGGCGTCTACGACATGCTGTCCGTGGAAACGCGGGGAATAAAGGGCCCGCGGTCCATGGACTCGACCGGCGTCGTTCTCCACGAGAACGACCAGACCGTCGTGCTGGAGGAGCTGCGCCGCATCGACGAGAACACGCTCGAGAACCGAATCACCACGATCGACGATGCGTTCACGGGACCGTGGACGATCCATCAACGGTACAACCACGTCGCCGAGGACATCGTGTGGGTGGAGTACGTCTGCGCCGAGGCCAACCGTCATATCAGGCTCGGCGATGAATGGTACTTCCTGAACGACGCCGAGGGCGTGCTCGAGCCGACGCGGGAAGGCCAGCCCCGCCTGGTGCCGGAAACCCCCGGCGATCGGTAAGCAGGGTCGAGTTCCGAAGCGGGCGCACGAGACGTCGAATTCCGTGGCGTTCCGCGGAGTTGACCTCGCAGTTCGCGCGTATTCTAATCGTCCACATAATCATCATTGCGCCGTTCGTTACATGGAACGGAAGGAGAAAATCCCATGCGAAGTGGCGACGAAATGCTGCAGCAGATCGTCGAGAAGTCGGCCCTGGACTCGGAATTCAGGAAACAGCTTCTCGCCGATCCGAAGTCGACCATCAGTGCGGAATTGGGTATTTCGATTCCCGAGTCGATGAATATCCAGGTCCACGAGAGCGACATGCAGACGGTACATCTCGCGCTACCCCCCGATCCGCACATCACCGAAGAACAACTCGAGGCGATTTCGGCCGGCCTCTGCTGCTGCTGGTAAGCCGGTCAGCCGCCGAGTAGCCTCCCCGGCTGCGGAAACACCCTGAATCCGCATCCGTGCATGGCTCGAACGGACCCGCCGAATCCCCGCGGCAGCGTGGGGGTTCAGCGGGTCCGTTCCACGTTGGCGTCAAGTGGGAACGGCTCCGGAAAGCACCATGAACACATAGGCCTTGGCTCGTCGGAGCCGGTCTCCCGCCATGACGAGCTTTATGTGGTGAATGCCGCGCAGCAGCACGAAACGCCCGGTTTTCGCAAAGAGCGTCGTCGGTTTCGAAACCCAGCCGGCCAGCGCCTCGAGCTTCTCCGGGACGACCAGGTCCTCGTGGCGCAGGGCTTCCAGAAACGGATCCCAGTCGGTCAGGCCGTCCAGCCAATAGCGCGAGTCTTTGGTGTACCGCTGCCGGACGATGAGCGTCAGGCCGAGCGTCGGGCCGACGCCCGCTTCCTGCACGTCGAGATTCGCCCCGGTGCGGACTATGCTCACGCGTTCCTGGAAGCGTGAAATCACGGAGTCGACGGCCGGGATCCGCCCCGGCCATCCCGTGTTCTCGAGGTACGAACAGATCGCCTGTCGCGTCTTGAACCCCATGATCGCCAGGCGGATCGACCGTGAACGAGACGGGAACACGCCGAACGAATCCATGCGCGTATCTTCCGGCTGCGCCAGGTAGGCGCGTCGGACGTACTCGCGCTCGGCGTCGTTGTTCCGCCAGCCCGCGCAGGAAACCAGCGCGTCGACCACGATACCGACGTCGTCGACCTGATGGCCGGCGCCCAGAATCGGGCGTTCGCCGGGTCGCAGGAACATCCCGGGAACCGGGCGTTCGGCGTCCCGCGCCGAGCCGATGTCGTATTCCAGCATCAACTTGCGGCCGACGATTGGGCGCAGCGGCGAGTTCTCGCTGTCCACCTGTTCGAACAGCCGGGTGATCGCTCTCGCGGTCTCATCCGTCCGGTCGGCCTCCGCGCGCTGCCGGAAAAACGCGGCCCCGCCGGTTCCACTCGTCAGCGAGGCGCCGAAATCGGCCACCGGAGCGGGTTCATGCAGCGGCAGTTCGAAGCCGAACGGAAGGGCGCCCATCGCGATCGGGAGTCGCCGCGCGCATTCGAGTATCCGGTTCCATTCCGTGTCTCCCACCAGGATCGGCGAAACCCGGTTTCGAAAGTGCCCGAGCAGGTCGCCCATGGTTCCGCCCTCGTCAGCGAGACGGTCCTGGGTCAACCTCACTGCCTCGTCTATGACCACGGCGTCTCCTCACGCGATGACAGGCGCGGGATTCAGATCGGCTTCAGCGATCGGGCGCTCGCGGCGGCCCATGGCGACGGGTACATCGTACAGGCGCCCGGGCGCGAATCTTGCCCAGAAATGGCGCATGCCCGGAACGATGACGCGCACGACAGGCATGCCGATGTCGGGCCGGGTCTGGTCCAGCACCAGGAATTCCATGCCCCCGGCTTCGACGAGTCCGCGGCAGTGTTCCACGTCTTCGCGCGTGTCGGTCGATTCGATCCCCGGATACTGCGAGGCTTTTCGGTACGGCGCGTCGGCGTCGGGCGCCAGCCAGGAACAATCGGCGAGTCGGGCGGTCTTCCACCACCACAGCGCCATCGGATCATCGATCATCGGCCGATGGCCGCCTCTTCCCGGACGCGGCAGCCAGGTCAGGCACTGGTTCAATTCGCAAATGGCGCGCAGGGCGGCGATGCGCGCATCGGCGTGGGCGCCGGCGCCGTAGATGATGTCCTCGGTTCGGGCCCCCGGTCGGCGCGAAAGCGCAACGAACGCCGGAATGCCGATATCGGACGTGACGTCGAGCACCCACAGATCCCGCTCGTATCGGGCGTAGTAGTCCGCGGCCGAGGCGAGGTACGCGTCGTCGAAGCTGGACAGATCGACGGCCGGCACTCGCAGCCGGTTGTACCACCAGACGGCGAACGCATCGCGCTCGGCCAGTTCGTAGAAACCTTGCAGGATGGCTTCTTCCAATGTATTGCCCGCGGCGCAACCGTTGGAATCGGCGATCAGGTCCGCGGGACCCCGCTCCTCGGCCGGCATGCTGTAGAGCATGGACGTCGGAAGATAGCGGTGCCGGCGCTCTGTCAGCGACCACACCGGCGTCCATTCGATTTCGGCGTCGGGGTCGAGACGCGCGGGGACGATGTTGTACGGGTGGCCCTTCGCGTTGATGCTTTTCGCGTTGGCGAACTGACGGTCGCTGAACAACTGCGCGTCGTTGGGGTGGATCGCCTCGCCGCTCCCGGCGAAATCGACGAATCGCTTGCGCGTGCGGATCTCGTCTCCGCGGCGGGAGCCCGAATAGCGCTCGACCGCCTCGCAGAGCGCGCTGACCTGGGATTGCTCACGCGTGCTGCCCTTCCCGGCGCTCTTGCTGCGCAGGCTGCGCCTGAGCGAACTCAAGCTCCGGCTTCTGACGCCGAGATTGGCGCCAGCCCAGTAGACATGCAGCCAGGAATCGGTCTCGTCGGTCGTGCGAGACAGCCAAGTTGCGACGCCGCTGATCGGACTGACCAGGTGCCGATATCGCGCCAAGGTGACTTCCGGCGCCACCGTGCGCGCGCCGCCGCTGTTGTGGTGGGTCTTGGGACTCGAGTTCAGACACAACGGCGCCGGCGATCGATCGGGCCGCCGCATCGCTTCGTCGCCGCAGGCCAGGCACTGCGGCCGGCGCGTTACGAGATGGTGCGAACTTCTGAACGCGCCGACGTTCATCGCGATCGCCTGGTCGTGAATCGCGGCCGCGGCATCCAGCACCAGCCACTTGACGATCTCCGCCGCGATCATGCCGTACATGGCGTTCAGCACCGTGGACTGAGTCGCGAACGGCTTGAACGCAGCCTCCTCACCGGCAACATGGCGGAGAAAGCCGTGAACTTCCTGATGGCCGCGCATGCGGTCAGCCAGGCATTCCCAGCAGGGTCCCTGCCTGTCCGCGCGAAATACCGGGCCGAACAGCGCCTCCATGCCGCGCGGCCGCACCAGCGTCCACGGCGCTCGAGCCTCGAGCCGGCGGCGGTTCGCCTCCGAAAGGCTGGTTTCGAGGTAGTCGTCGCAGACCATGACGGTGAGCCCGGGTTCGCCGGATCCGACACGGGCGCCGCACTCTTCCAGACGCCGGATCAGCCGACCGTCGTCGCGTTCGACCGCGATCGGCGTTTCCGCGAGCCGTTGTTCCACCCACCGCGGCGATGCGCCGAGCGACGACCAGTAGGCCGCACGCCGAGGGTCCATGCCATGGTCGGCCGAGACGACGTAACCCTTGGCGGCGAGCGAGCCCATGGCCGCCAGGACGTCGTCCCCGGCATGGGCGCCGTCGAGGGCCGCGACGATCTCGTCGTGCGCGGACCGCCCGTCGAGCAGCGGCAACAGGCGCGAATACAGCTCGCCGTGCAGAAGGGTATTGAACGACTCGGAAACCAGCAGCGTCCGCTGTTCGCCGATATCGTGGAATTGCAGGTGCGGAGTCAGCGCTGGACGTCGAACGCGGCCGAGGTCCTCGGGGGTGGTCCGGATCAATATCCCGCGTCGGCGATCCGTGTCCGTCGAGGCTGGCATCGGAGCTCTCCGCGTCGGGTCCGCTGCAACGTCACGCGCGCGCCAGGAGCGTGTCGATCTCGGCAGCCGCGCGGGATGCGGTTTCGGCGACCGCCGACTCCAGCGCATGGAAATCGTCGTGCCCGCAAGCGTTCGCTACAAGAGACTTGACTTTCGGCCGGGCCGCGGCCGCGTCAAGCCCCTCCTCGCCGACGAGGCCGGCGATGCCCTGCAAATCCCGCCACATGGCCGCGGCTCGAGCCAGCGGCTCGGCGCCCGCGCGGTTGAACACCGCCCGAGCGGTCGGAGCCGGATCGTCCAACCCGGCTCCGGCGCGGGTCAACTGCAGGAATCGTGCGGCCCTTTCGACATGGTCCAGCCCGCCGCGCATGCGTGCGTACACGGACACGCCCGGTTCGGCGGGGTTCTCCGCGGGTTCGCGCAGACGGGCGATCAGAGCCTCGTCCGCGCCGCATGCGCCCACGGCCGCGCGGTGCGCGTCGCTGAAGCGGCGTCCGATATCGGAATCGCCGCACTCGAACGCGGAGCGGGCCCGGGTGATGGCGGGGATGTTGCCGGATGCAGAGTTCGTGCAATGCTCGGCCAGCTTGGAAAACGGCGCCGCGGGCAGGGCAGTCGGCCCGGAGCGGATCGGGGAGAACAAGAGACTGTCCTCGGCCAGGTCCGTCAGGCTCCGGCGGAAACGCCGGCACAGACGTTCGTTGTCGCCGATCCGCCGGCCGTCGTGGACGAACAGCACATCGACCGACACGCCGGGATACGCTTCCCGGCTCGCAAGATCGCCCAGGAATATGGCGGCCGCCCCGCACCCTCGCAGTGATCCGACCTGATCCGCGAAATCCGCGACCACGGCGGCGAGAACGGTCGAAATCGACGCTTCGGCAAGATTCGACAGCGCGGTCTTCGCCTCGTCCGGCGACAGGTTCCGCCGCACGACGTGCATGCCGATCTGGAACGCCTTGTCGTTGGACCAGTTTCGCACGATCTCGACGCTGTCCTTCGCGTCCGCCGCCGGCAATTCGGCGATCCGGTCCTTCATTTCGGGAACGCCCATTTCGTGCGCCCAATAGAGCCGGGTCAGCCCGCGCCTCGCGATCGTTTCGGATTCCGGGTCCGGTCCGAATCCTTTCGGCAGATCGAGGTCGGTGAATTCCCGGTCTTGCAGGTTGTCGAGAAGCTCGGGATTGCGTTCGATCGACCGGGCGAGCCGCGGGGCGGCGGCGAAGATCTCGTTGATGGCCTCGAAGGCGTCGGGCCGCGCGGCTGAGATCGCGCTGTCGTACGCGCTCCAGTCGTCAATTTCCGGGTAGTAATGCTTGCGCCATTGATCCACCAGCGGATCCATCTTCTTGAACCAGCGCCTCGGCCGCAGCACGATGTTCATCAT
Source organism: Acidobacteriota bacterium (assembly GCA_022821265.1). Taxonomy (GTDB): domain Bacteria; phylum Acidobacteriota; class Terriglobia; order 20CM-2-55-15; family 20CM-2-55-15; genus JAJEDW01. The sequence continues at coordinate 1,086 of JAJEDW010000052.1, read as the reverse complement.
GTCGCCGTAGGTTCCCGGCAATTCGGGCGATTCCGGGGCGCCGTGAACCTGGAGCAACGGATAGTGGCGGGACGCCACCGCGTGGTGGTCGGCGTGGCGCTGCATGTTGAAGAACATCCAGTTGCTGAACTTCCAGTCGGCGCTCCAGGAATGGCGCGGCATCACCTTTTCCCACCGTCCGTTCGGCAGGCGCACGCGGCGCAGGCCATAGTGCTGGAAATAGTTGCTCATCTTCATCGAGAAGACGCAGCTCAGGCCCAGAAAGGCGAAGACCGGAACGGCCCAGAACCCGCTCATCCAGAACACGAGTCCGTACCAGAACGCGACCGCGATACCGTAGCGCCAGAAGGGATTACTGTAATGCCATACGGAAAGACGCCGGCGCGCCAAGCGTTCGCGGACGGCTGTCCAGGAATTGGTGAGGTTGCTTGCAACCTCTCTGGGGAAGTATCGCCAGAAACTCTCTCCCTTCGGAGCGGAGCCCACGTCACGCGGCGTGCCCACCTGGGCATGGTGGATGTAGACGTGCTCGGTGGCGTACTGCGGATAGGACGCGGAAGCGAGCAGAAATTCTCCGAGCCGCCTCTCCCAGGCGGAGCGCCGATGGATGAGCTCGTGCCCGACCACGAAGACGGCCTGCGCTTCCATGGTCAGGATGATCACCAGGAACACGTCTTCCCAGATGGCGTGCTGATCGGCGACGAGAATCTGCCACATGCCGAAAACGAGCGTCGGCGGCCACAGAAACGCCCAGGCCCAGACGGGCAGATTGTGCCAGAGCAGGCGGCGTTCCGGCGTGTTTTCCGGGTCCATGCTGCGTCCGTCGACGCCCAGCGCGCGATCCAGCGGCGCGGGAGTGCTCATGAAAAGAAACGCCGGCAACAACCACCAGCCGCCGTAGATCGCAGCCAGAAGGATCAAGGGGAAAACGCCTAACGGCAGGTAGTGCGGAAGCGCGTTGAGAATCGACGGCTAGACATGGGGCGTGACGTCAGCCTTGTTCGGGCCTAGCAGCCTGTGGTGCAATTCGCATTTCGTAGCCCAGGAAACGGACCGGATGCGACCGTATCGCGAGGAGGATGGATT
>JAJEDW010000268.1 GCA_022821265.1 Acidobacteriota bacterium | reverse complement strand
GGACGGCTCCCAGGGACCGGACATCTCCATCATTCCGGCGATCGCGCTGCGCCAGGTCGAGGTCCTGCGCGACGGCGCCGCGGCGCAATACGGATCCGACGCGATCGCCGGCGTCATCAACTTCGCGCTCAAGGACGCGTCCTCGGGCGGCGAGGTGTCGTTCAACACCGGCGCGTTCCTGGAAGGCGACGGAGAGACCCATGCCATGGCCGCCAACGTCGGTCTGCCGCTGGGCTCCGGCTGGTTCGCCAACCTCAGCCTGGAGTACGGCGGTTCGAACCCGACCAACCGCAGCGCGCCCCGTACCGACGCCGTCGCGCTCCGCGCCGCCGGCAACGCCCACGTCGCGTCGGATGCGCCTCAGGTGTGGGGATCGCCCGACGTGGACGGCGACTTCAAGTTCTTCGGGAACTTCGGTTATACGTCCGACACGGGCGTCCAGCCTTACGCCCACGCCAACTTCGCGCGCAAGCGCGTCACCGGCGGCTTCTTCTTCCGCAATCCGAACACGCGCGACAGCGTCTTCACCGCCGACGGCGGGGAGACCTTGCTCGTGGGGGACCGACGGTGGGCCGAAACGGGAATCCCGGGCGCGGGCGGTTGCCCGACGGTGCCGATCGTCGCCAACGTGCCCGACAGCGACGCGCTCGCGGCCGTCGCGTCCGACCCGGACTGCTTCACGCTGCACGAGCGCTTTCCCGGCGGCTTCACGCCCAACTTCGGCGGCGAGGCGCGCGACATGGCTGTCGTCGGAGGCATCCGGGCGTTCATCGGACCGCGCTTCAGTTGGGATGCGAGCGTGTCCATCGGCGCGCACGAGACCGATCTCTCCATCACCGACACGGTCAACGCCTCGCTGGGATACGACACGCCGACCGCGTTCGAGCTCGGCAGCAACCGGCAGCGCGAGGTCGGCCTCAACTTCGACGTGTCCTACGCGGCGACCGAGATGGTGAACGTCGCCGCCGGCGCCGAATGGCGGCACGAGCAGTATCGGACCACCGAGGGAGAGCCGGCGTCCTGGACCGTCGGCCCCTACGGCCGCGGACAGGGCTTCTCGGCCGGGTCCAACGGTTTCTTCGGCTACGGCCCGTTGGCGGCCGGTGTTTGGGGACGGTCGAACGCGGCCGCCTATGTCGATGTCGAGCTCAACGACCTCGACGAGGCATGGCGAGTCGGCGGCGCCGTGCGTTTCGAGCATTTTGCCGACTTCGGCGGGACGGTCAACGGGAAACTGTCCGCCCGCTACGCTTTCGTTCGCGCCAGCGTGAGCCGCGGGTTCCGCGCTCCGACTCCCGGCCAGCAGAACGGCTTCAACATTTCGACGATCTTCGACCCGGCCATCGGCGACCTGGTCAACAACGGCGCCATCCCGCCCGTCTCGCCGGTCGCGGCGTTGCGCGGCGGCCGCCCGCTCGAGCCGGAGCGCTCCATCAATTACACCGCGGGCCTGATCTTCGACACGGGTCCGGTCAATTTCTCGGCCGACTACTTCCGCGTGAACGTTTCCGACCGCATCGGCATCACCCGCAACTTCAGCCTGACCGATGGCGAGATCGAGAGCCTGCTGGCCGACGGCATCGACAGCGCGCGCGACCTGAAGAACTTCCGCTTCTTCACGAACGCCTTCGATACCGCGTCGCGGGGGATCGACGTCGTGACGACGTACACGCCCGTCGCGTTGCGCGGCAACACCGTCGTCAGCTTCGTCTTCAACTACACCGACACCGAGGTGACCGACAACGGGAAAGGGTTGCTCAATTCGCGCCGCCTGGCCGAGTACGCCTACGCCCTGCCGCGGACGCGGTGGTACGCCGGGTTCGAACAGCGGGTCGGGCGGGTCCAGTTGCTGGGGCGTCTCAGCTACTACGGCGGCTGGTACGACTTCGACAGCGGCTTCGGCGAAGTCTTCGTCCCGTCCGGCGGGATCGGGCAGGGGTTCTTCGACGGCCGGCCGATCGTCGACGTCGAAGCCAGCATCGAGCTCGACGCCGGTACGACGCTCGTTGTGGGCGCCCAGAACGTGATGAACACCTATCCGCAGGTCACCGCGCGGGCCGGTTCGGTGGGAGAGAAATACAGCGAGTACACGCCCTGGGGATTCAACGGCGCGTACTACTACGCGCGCGTCGCGTACGCCTGGGGCCGTTGACACGTATTCCGTGCACACGTAAGCTGTGGATATGAACGTGACCCTTTCCATCGACGATCGGGTCGTCGGCGAGGCCCGGCGTATCGCCGCTGCGCGAGGCACCAGCCTCAACCAGCTCGTCCGTGACTACCTGTACGAGTTGACGCGGCCGGACGACGTGGAGTCGGTCGTGGGGCAGCTCGACCGACTGTGGGCCGAGGAGACCTATCGTTCGGCGGATCCCTGGACCCGCGAGGAGTTGCATGAGCGGTCGTGAGTTCCTGGATACGAACGTCCTGATCTACGCCGACGACGCGAGAGACCCGCGCAAGCGGACCGACGCCCGGGAATTGATACGCCGCCTCCTGCGCGAACGCCGCGGCGTCCTGTCGCTGCAGGTTCTGCAGGAATTCTTCGCCGCGGCCACGCGGAAGCTCGGGATGCGCAGCGAAGACGCCCGGCGCCGCGTCGTGCAGTATACGCGCTTCGACGTCGTGACGCTGGGCCCCGCCGATCTGGTGGCTGCGATCGACCTCCATCGACTGCATCATCTGTCCATCTGGGACGCGCTCGTGGTGCGAGCCGCGCTGATGGGCGCCTGCGTCACGCTGCACACCGAGGACATGCAGTCCGGTTACGTCATCGAGAAGCTTGCCTTCCGGAATCCGTTCGCGTCCGCTATGGGCGAACGGTCCTGACGCTGACCCCGACGTGGTCCGGTCCGCGTGATGGCCGACTTGGCTGGATTGCGCCTCGCGCGGCGGATCGGATACCATGACCGATCGCGCGCACGGCGAGAGATCCAGTGAAAACCCTTTATTTTGATTGCTTTTCGGGCATCAGCGGCGATATGACCATCGGCGCCCTGATCGACGCGGGCGTCGATTTCGACTACCTGAAGGCGGAGATCGGCAAGCTCGGCGTCGGCGGGTTCGAGTTGCGGGCGGGGCGGACGGTCCGGGCGAACATCAGCGCCGTGAAGTTCGACGTCGTCATCGAATCGGACACCGGCCACGCCCACGGTCACGCCCACGGACACGATCACGCCGGCGGGCACGCGCACCGCAAGGCCTCGGACATCATCGCCATGATTCGCGGCAGCGCCCTGGAGCCGTCCGTCCGCCGGCGGGCGGCGGCCATCTTCCAGAAGCTGGCCGTCTCGGAGGGGCGCGTCCACGACCTGCCGCCCGAGGACGTCGAGTTCCACGAGGTGGGCGCGATCGATTCGATCGTCGACGTGGTCGGCGCCGCCGTCGGGCTGGAAGCGTTGGGCGTCGACCGGTTCGAGTGCTCGGCCATCAACGTCGGCGGGGGATTCATCCACTGCCAGCACGGCGTCTATCCCGTGCCGGCGCCGGCCACGGCGAACCTGCTGACCGAGGCGACGGTGTATTCGCGGCACGTCGAGAAGGAGCTGGTCACGCCGACCGGCGCCGCGATCCTGGCGGCCACCGTCGATCGCTTCGGCCCGATCGACGGCATGGCCATCGAGACGGTCGGGTACGGCGCGGGCACGCGGGACCTCGGCGAGTTCCCCAACTGCCTGCGCCTCCTCGTCGGGACCCGCACACCGGTGGATACTCCGTCCGCGGACGATCGGGTCACGGTCATCGAGGCCAACATCGACGACATGACGCCCGAGGAACTGGCCTACGCCGGCGAGCGGCTCCTGGACGCGGGAGCGCTCGACGTCGTCACCATCCCCGTGCTCATGAAGAAGGGGCGGCCGGGACACCTGGTGCAGGTCCTGGCCCGCCCGGGCGACGAGGCGCGCCTGTCCCGGCTGATGTTCGAGGAGACCACACGATCGGCGTCCGCAGCCGAGGCGCGGCGCGGCAGACGCTCGACCGGGAAGTGGTCGACGTCCGGGCCGCGGAGACCACGATCCGGGTCAAGGTCTCCAGCCTCGACGGCCGCGTGCTCACGATCAGCCCCGAATACGACGACTGCGCGCGCGCCGCCCGGGAAACCGGACGGCCGTTCCACGACGTTCGGGACGAAGCGGTGCGGAGCTACCGGAAAGCGATGGAGGAAGGGAACCCCGATGGCTGAAACGTTCTACATGACGACGCCGCTCTACTACGTCAACGCGCCGCCGCACCTGGGCGGCGCCTACACGACGATCGTCTGCGACACGATCGCGCGATACAAGCGGATGATGGGGTTCGACGTCCGGTTCCTGACCGGCACGGACGAGCACGGGCAGAAGATCCAGCGGTCGGCGCGCGAGCGGGGAATCGCGCCCCGTTCCCTCGCCGACCGGGTCCAGGCGCAGTACGAGGACCTGTGGCGGACGTTCGGGATCCGGAACGACCTGTGGATCCGGACGACCGAGCCGCGCCACTACCGCGCCGTCCAGGAGATCTACCGGCGGGTCCGCGACAACGGCTTCATATACAAGGGCGAGTATCTCGGGTGGTATTGCGTGTCGTGCGAGGCCTACGCGCCCGGAAGCGAGGGCGAGACGCCCGCCCCGTGTCCGGACTGCGGCCGCGAAACGGAATGGTTCTCCGAGGAGAGCTACTTCTTCAAGCTCTCCGAGTTCCAGGAGCGGCTCCTGGCGCATTACCGGGACCATCCCGATTTCGTCCGGCCCGAGACGCGCCGGAACGAGGTGGTGTCGTTCGTCGAGGGCGGCCTGCGGGACCTGTCCATCAGCCGGCGGTCGCTGGAGTGGGGCGTGCCGCTGCCGGACGATCCCGACCACGTGTTCTACGTCTGGTTCGACGCGCTGACCGGATACATCAGCGGTCTCGGCTTCGCCTCCGACACGGACCGGTTCGAGAAGTACTGGCCGGCCGACGCGCACGTCGTCGGCAAGGACATCCTGCGCTTCCACGCCGTCTACTGGCCGGCGTTCCTGATGGCCGCGGAACTGCCCGTGCCGAAGTCCATCGTCAGCCACGGCTGGTGGCTGTTCAAGGACGAGAAGATGTCGAAGTCGCGGGGCAACGCGTTCTCTCCCGCCCTGCTGCGGGACGTGATCGGAGTCGAGACGCTCCGGTACTTCCTGCTGCGCGAGATGGCGTTCGGCCAGGACTGCAACCTGAGCATCGCCAGCATCGTCGAGCGATCCAACAGCGACCTGGCCAACGGCCTCGGCAACCTGTTGAGCCGCACCGTGGCCATGGTCGGCAAGTACCGGGACGGCGTCGTCCCCCCGCCGGGGCGCGCCGACGGGGACGCCGCCGTGCGCGACACCGCGGCCCGGGTGATCGCCGACTACGTCGCGAACTTCGACGCGTACCGGTTCTCGCGCGCCCTGGAGAACGTCTGGGAGCTGATCGCCAGGGTCAACAAGTACATCGTCGAGAACCAGCCATGGGCGATCGCACGCAAGGAAGAGGAAGCCCCGCGCCTGGACAGCGTGCTGTTCCATTCGGCCGAGGCCCTGCGAATCGCCGGAGCGCTCCTGGCGCCGGTGATGCCGGACACGGCGCGCGCGATCTGGACGCAGTTGGGCCTGGAGGGCGACGTCGCCGACGTGCGGCTCGACCAACTGGCGTGGAGCGAGTCGCCGGTGGCCGGACGCCGGCTCGCGTCCGGCGACGCGCTGTTCCCCAGGATCGACGCCAAGACGGTCTACGCGAAGCTCGAGGCGGAGCTCTCCGCCTCCGCGCCGCCGGAGGCCGAGCTGGCGCCGACGATCGGGATCGAGGACTTCGCGAAGGTCGACCTGCGGACGGCGACAGTGATCGAGGCCGAACCGGTCCCGGGCGCCGACAAGCTGCTGCGGCTGGTGCTGGACCTGGGATTCGAGACGCGGCAGGTGCTGGCCGGCATCGCGAAATTCTATGCGCCCGAGACGCTCGTCGGCCGGAAGGTGGTCGTGGTCGCCAACCTCCAGCCCCGCAGGATGCGCGGCCTGGAATCGAACGGCATGGTCGTGGCCGCCTCGGTCGGCCCCGGCGATACGCCCGTCCTGGTCGGGTTCGACCAGGACGTGCCCGACGGGGCGCGGTTGCGTTAGCGGCTCGTCACCGTGGACTGGTCGAGAGGCCGTCCCTCGCGCGCGAAGCGCCCTCTCCCGCCGTTCAAGCGTGCTCCGTTACACAACGTCCATGTGTTATCAGCACCGACTGGCCTCTCCCGGCGTCACGTCCGCTGTGCAGCGGTTACGACGGTAGTGGACTTTACGCGCCATCAGTCGCAAACGTTAATCACTTGTCATATCCAAGCGAATTCGATTGCCGTCCACGATGACGAAGATTGCGTCCGCAAACTCCTGTGTCGTGATATTGAAATCGTACAAATCGCGGGCCACATCGGCATCGACGTAAATATCCACGGAATCTACCTGGTCTGTGGATTCTGTGACAAAATTCCGGTATCGAACTTCCATACTCACGTGGACGCCGTTAATACCAGAACCTTCAAAAACAATGGCTTCCTTGAGCACATCCAGCAACTTCATTCCGCCTGTCGCGCTTTCGTTGAACAGATACACGATTCGTTCCGACTGATTGAACCTTCCACTGTTGAGCGCGCCGTAGCCTACTAGACGCATCATATCTGCGTCGATGGACAAATACTCTCCGCCTCGGAATCGTGTATGGCGTATATCTGAAACACTAGTAACAAGCCGCCCCTGATGCGCCCATCGAAGTATGTCAGCGCGTAAATCGGGCGGCACCTGTTCCAGATCGTCGGTGAACACGAACTCAGAAAGTCGTTCGTACAAACGGGTAAGGCGCTCCTGGACCGACGAGGAATCCCGCGTGCCTACCTGCAACAAATCGTCAAAACCGACGGGCGAATCCGGACGTATACGAATCTTAATAACCTCGGCGGTGCTTCGAAGTTCGATTTCCGTATAACGATCATCCTCATTCACTTTCGCAAAAGCGTAATCGGCGTACAACGGAAACCCGTCGGTGTACCGTTGATCGGGATTCCACGCATCGAGAACGTAAATCGGTATAGACGGCGCGGCAAATCCGTTACAAAATCCGCATTCACCGTCTCGGTACAACAATTCCGATGGAAATAACGGAGTGAACACAGTACCTTCCAGCACGGTGTCGAAATCCGTGTGCCCGATTCGAGCGTCGGCCAAAACTGGACCGACTGGACCGACAAACCGTACGTCCTGCCCCATCATCGGCGTTGTGAACGTTGCGCCCGCCATCGAAGCCAACGAGATGATCGTTACGAGTTTCATCGTTCTCCTTCCGCAAGTCTCCGTTGTTCCCGCACGCGCCGATTCAGGCGGATCATCCTCGGGTTTTCTTCCGTGAAATCGAGACTGCTCGGAACCGCGCCGATAAACGACCGCGTTCTTCCGTAGAGTCCGGCCCTCGGGCGCGAAGCGCCCTCGAAGCCTCAATCGGCGGCGAAGCAGTACAGGAGGCCGGCGCCGCCGACGCTGACCAGGTTCTCCTGCGTGCAGCCCGGCGTCCCGTGGGACGAGTTCCACGGCGAGCCCGGCGTCGTGAACGAATAGCGGTCGGCGTGTCCCACCCGCGCGGTCCCCTCGCCGTTGCTCGTCCAGTTGCTGCACGTCTGGTCCTCGCCCGCCGGAAACGCCGTCCCGTCGATCTGCGTCCCGGTCAGGATGTCGTGCTCCGTGAAGTCGGGATCGCCGTCGATGCGCGACGCGAACTGGTCGCCGTTCTCGTCGAGCGCGTGCTCCCAGTTGATGTTCGAGTTGTCGTAGTGCAGGCTCTCCACGTTCGTGCCGATCGTGAGGCCTTCCGCGTTGGCCCACGGCCCGGAGCCGATCCGGTCGCGGGCGTTGACCGCGCCGGGGCCCTGCGTGCTCAGGTAGGCCCGCCACGTGCGGTCCGAGCCGGCGGCCTCCGCCAGGGACTGGCAATGGGCGTCCGCGCCGGCCAGCCCGCCAAGGTTCCCGCCGTCCCCGAGACCGACGCTGGTGACGAAGAAGCCCATGGGCGGCGGTTCCTCGTCCTGCCCCTGCGCGGCGGCGATCCCCGAGAACGAGATGGCCGTGATGACGACCGCGATGGCGATCACGATTCGTTGATTCCTCATGCGTGTCTTCTCCCTGATGTCTTGGTTGATACGTGTGACGAGCAGCCGCTTACGAGTCTGCTGTTCTACCAATCGAGCTACCGGCCCACCCGTCGAAACCAAAGGACCTGCGGTGACGACAGGAATCTATGTCAGCCGACTCTGCCCGCCAAATCGGCCAGCTCAAAACGGCCGGACCGGCCGCGGCCAGATACTCGGGCCCACTTGGCCGGCAGCACGAGCAGGCTGCGGGCGGTGTGGCCGTAGCCCCGGACAGACTGAAAGGCATGTTGTGTCACCCAATGTTCGGAACATCCTAGCACGCCGTGGTCGAGCCGCCGGATGGCGGGAACGCGTGCACAGAGAGTCTCGGCGTCCGCGTCGGCGCGTGTGCGGCGTCGACGGCCCGCTCAGCCCGATACGCGACTCAGGACGAGTCCGGCTTCGGTTTGGGGAACCGGAGGGACTCATCGATAGTCGCGAAGACCGATTTGAGGGTCTGAGCGTTGCCGGGTGCGGCCGTGGCTTGTTTTCGACGGCTCTGACGATGACACGGTACTCACTTGAAAGCAGTGGACTCTTCGGACTTTCTGGACGTCGACAATCGCAGCCCCAGCGCTGTTGTCACCCTGACGATGGTGGCAAACTCGGGATTTCCCCCCGAACTGAGAGCTCGATACAGCGCTTCGCGCGCCAAACCCGTTTCCTGTGCGACACGGCTCATTCCCCTTTGCCGCGCCATTCCCCCCAACAACTCCACGAAGCCCTTGGAATCGCCGGCCGCCAAAGCCGATTCCATCTTCAATTTCCATTCACTCCACGTGATCGCGCCATCCGTCGGTTCATCGGTCTTGCCAAAACCAAGTTGGTCCTGCTCTCGTCTCAACATGGACAATTCGTCCTGAATGGCCCGTCTCTCCATATCTCGACGCAGCTTCAACGAGCACCCTGACAGAAAGGCGTCCCAATCCTTCCGGCTCTTGAATTCCAGCTCCGCGTTTTTGGCAACGCTGACCAGCACTGCCTTTTTCGACGCTTGCACCAGACGCAGAATGTTCAAGACCGTTCCTGGGCTCTTGCCATCCCATATCATCAAACCGAATTCGGCTTGCTGCGCCATTTCACGATCCTTGGCAGCGTAGAACTGAAAACTCTTTTCCCGCGCTCCCGCGTTGACGTTACAGGTTGCCCATTGACCCAGGTTGTTGCGGCTCGTGTCACCGGAGACGTACACCGTCACCTTCTCGTATTCCGACTCTGCAAGGTGCTTCTGTACCGCCTTGTCGGCCCCGTTCGCGTCCCCGACCAGGATCGCGAATCCCTTGGCCACGACGTTGTCGATCCGGATCTTCGCCGCCACGGGCAGACGCGTTATCCGCCGGGAGCCGCCAACGAACACAGTGGTCACTGATTGCTCCGCGTTTTCGTTATTGTCAGCACGCGCACGGCCTCGGCCCTTCCCTCCGTCACGAGCAACTGCGTCACGGCAGTCATCGTAGCGCCGGACCGGTACAAGTCATCGAACAAGAGGACACTCTTTCCCTGCGTCTGTGCTCTTTTCACCGTATAGAGCCCTTCGAGCAGCTCCTTTCGCCTCTCGGGGTCCATGACGCCCTTGAGCGGCGTGGCCGGTCTTCTGACAGTTACGCAATCGGCCACCGGCAAATCCAGCGCCTTGCCGATACCGTTGGCCAGTATCAGCACTGGCTGCACATCCCGGCTCCCAGAGGGAGGAACTGGAACCATCACATCGTACTTGTTCCGGGACCGCTGCAGGAAGGCGACTGCCGAGTCAACGATTCCGGAGACGGCGGAACGGTCTTGCCGATATTTCAGGCGGTACAGCAGTTCGCCGAGTTCCGAGCGCTCGGTGTCGAACACGTCGTGGCCGAACTCGTTGATCCCCAGGTAGATGCTTGAGATTGTGTGAATGTCCAGGGCATGGCCGGACTTCCAATTTCCAAAGATCCGCGTTGGATTCATTTCCGCTGCCATCGGTGCGTGCGCCCCAGTAGCCTGGCGCCCTCACTGTAACCTGCAGGTTACAGAATTGCGAGGCAAGATCGTAGTTCTGTTTCTGGGACCGCAGTCGCGGCGGCGACCATGCGGGTGACCTCACGGCGCCATGAGATTAGTCAATTGGCCTTGGAAAGCCTGCGGACGATCTGACCACGGTGCACACCGGCCCGGGGGGTATGGTTGCGCCGCTGCGGGATGGGTGTCCCTCGGGCCGCGGGCGGCTACCCGGCGCGCTCCGTCGCGCGCGCATGGGTCAGGTCGGTGACCGCTACGGGACGAAGCTTCGGCGCCGGCACGGTCTCGACCGCCGCCGTGTCGCCGTCGAGGGCCAGGAACTCCACCTCGAAGGCTGCACCGCGGCCATGAACGTGGACGATGGTCCCAACGTCGCCGGCCTTGAGGAACGAGGGCGGAAGATCCTCCGTGAGAACGATTCGATCATGTTCTTCAAGCATCGCGCTTCCTCAACGGATGCGCCGTCAACAGCGCTATCGGGGATTCCCTTGGTTCTGCAAACAGATCACCGGTTGCCCTCCCACTTGCGCAGATCCGGGGCGTAGGCGCCGGCGCCGTACGCCGCGCAGAAAGCCGCGTCGTCTCCGGCGAACGTCGGGTCGGCCGCGACCAGCGCGGGGCGGATGGCCTCCCAGAGCGGGACGCCGCTGTTCGAATCCCAGTCCTTGCCGACGATGACCATGTCCAGCCCGCGGTGCCCCTGGATGAACTGCCCGCCGGCGCCGATCGCGTTCCAGACGCCGACGTCGTAGTCCTGCTCGCAGTTCCCGTCGACGCAGTCCGTGGCCTCGGACAAGCCGTGCGGATAGGATGCATGAACGGCGCGCGGCGAGCACTCGGGATTGTTGAGCCACGTCAGGTACCCGTAGTTGGTGGAGCCGTCCTCGAAAGCCGCGTGGGTCAGGTTGTAGGCGTAGGCGGCGTCCATGATCCGCTCGCCGTCGTACATGCCGCCGTTCAGGATCACCAGACCGAGCCGCGCCATGTCGAGCATCGAGGCGTTCCAGGAGAACCCCAGCGTCTCGACCGCCCATTCGGAGTGTTCGAGTCCGAGCCGCGCGAACAGGCGGTCCCTCACCGCCAGCGCGTTCGCGCCCAGACGCTCGGGATCCTGCGCCACCACGTTGTCGATGACCCGGATCAGCGAGTTGATCTCGCGCTGCCCGCTGCCGTCGTAGCTGTGGGACTTGTCTCCGTACGCCAGGCTGTCGTTGTAGGCCTCCATCGACAGGACATGGGCGATCGCGGCGTCCGGGTGGATGTCGAACGTGTCGGGAAGGCCCTCCAGGTCGACCCACTTGTCCACGCGGTCCCACTCGGTGAGGGGGCCCCTCATCGGTTCTTCCGATGGCGGAATATCGCGCGTTTCGTACATGACCATGCCCGTCATCACGGCGCCCAGCGTCTTCGTCACCGAGAAGATGTGGCTCACCGCCGACCCGTCGGCGCCGCCATCGCCGGACACGTGACACAGGCGCCCGTAACGGACCACGGCGAACGAAGCGCCGTCCGGAACGTCGGCCGCGTCGAGCAGGTCCGGGTCCAGGCCGCAGGCCTCCAGGACGCCCTCGCGGGCGACGGGCGTCCACGGGCCGGCGCCCGGGTCCACAAGCGCGTCCGGGCAGTACCCGTACTCCTCGCAGGGCGTCGGCAGGGTTTCCGTCTCTGTGTCCGCCGTGCCGACCTCGCTGGCCGTGCAACCGGCGGCCAGCATCGAAGAGACGATGACGAGAATGCACGATTGGGTCTTCATGGATCCGAAGCCTCCTCCGAGTCAGGGCCGCCGCCCATCAAGGCTCCGCAGCCGTCACACGATGGTCATCACTACCAGATGCGTCGGTGGAATTCCAGTGGTATCGTGCCACCGCCGGGATGCGCTCCTTGTACAATCGATCGACCGTTCGGCAAAATCCGGAGTCCGGACCACGACCGTTACGGGGAAACAAGCGGAATAGCGGAAGATGACGCTCCCGGTCGTGGCATGCGCGGAGCGGCCCCGCACGCGAACGAACACGGATGCTCATCGATTCCCACGCGCACCTGGACGACGCCCGCTTCGCCGATGACCGGGAGGCCGTCCTGGAACGCGCGCGGGACGCCGGGGTCCGGACGATCCTGACCATCGGCAACGGGACGGGCCCCGACGACATGGGGTGCGCGGCCGCGATTGCCGACGCGCACGACGGGATCTACGCGACCGTCGGCGTCCACCCGCACGACGCGAAGGCATGGGAGCCGCGTCACCTGGCCATGATGGAGGCGACGGCCGCCGGGGATCGCGTCGTGGCCATCGGCGAGGCCGGCCTCGACTTCCACTACGACAATTCCCCGAGAGATGTCCAGGTGGAGGTGTTCCGGGCCCAGGCCGCGCTGGCGGTTCGGCTGGACATGCCGCTCGTCGTGCATTCGCGCGACGCCGAAGCCGAGACCATGGCGGTTCTGGAGGACGTGGCGCCCCGGCGGGGCGTCGTGCACTGCTTCACGGGAGGGGAGGCGATGGCGCGGCGCGTCCTGGATCTCTGATGGATGATCTCGTTCTCGGGAATCCTGACGTTCAAGGGGGCCGAAACGATCCGGGCCGTAGCCCGGACGGCGCCCGAGGACCGGATCCTGGTCGAGACCGACGCGCCGTACCTGGCGCCGGCGCCGCACCGGGGCGAGCGGAACGAGCCGGCCTTCGTGGCGGAAACGGCCCGCGTCCTGGCGGACCTGCGCGGCGTGCCGCCGGCGGCGGTCGCCGACCGCACGCGCGAGAACTTCCGGGCGCTCTTCGGCGTCGGTTAGCGTCGCGGCGCCTGACAAGGACAGACGAAAACCATGGGATCCAGGAACGATATCCAAGACGTCCGGTACGAGCCGGACGAGCGGCCTCCGACGGCGCTCGCCATCGGTCTCGGTTTGCAGTACGCCACGTTGACGGTCGCCAGCATCGTCCTGACGCCGATGATCCTGGTCGGAACCGTGGGCGGCGGCGAGGCGTACCTGTCATGGGTCCTCTTCGCCGCGCTCGTGGTCAGCGGCGTGACCACGGTGATCCAGTCGGTTCGCATCGGCCGTCTCGGCTCCGGCTACCTCCTGCTCATGGGGAGCAGCAGCGCCTTCCTCGCCATCTGCGTCGCGGCGCTCGAAAGGGGCGGCGGGGGATTGATGGCGACTCTGATCATCGCCTCGGCCTTGTGTCAGTTCGTTCTCGCCACGAAGCTCTCTCTGTTCCGGAAGATCTTCACCCCGACCGTGGCGGGAACCGTGCTGATGCTGATTCCGGTCACGCTCGCCCCGATCATCTTCAACAAGCTGAACGACGTGCCGGCCGGCGCCGCGGCCTCGGCCGCCCCGGTCACGGCCGGCCTGACCCTGGCCGTGATCGCCCTGATCTCGATGCGGGGCGGCGGCGTCTGGAGACTCTGGGCCGCGGCCCTGGGGATCGTTTCAGGCAGCGCCCTCGGCGGTTTCGTCTACGGGATCTACGACACGCGGCGTGTCCTGGACGCCGATTGGATCGGGTGGCCGCAGCTTGCCTGGCCGGGTCTCGATCTCGGCTTCGGCCCCGAGTTCTGGGCCCTGCTGCCCGCCTTCGTGATGGTGACGCTCGTGGGCGCCCTGGACACGATCGGAGACGGCATCGCCATCCAACGGATCTCATGGCGCAAGCCGCGCGCCATCGACTTCCAGTCGATCCAGGGCGCCCTCACCGCCGACAGCCTGGGCAACCTGCTGTCCGGCCTGATGGGCACCGTTCCGAACACGACCTACGCGGCCAGCATCGCGGTCGCCGATCTCACCCGGGTGACGGCCCGCGTCGTGGGCGTCTGTGTCGGGGTGATCTTCTTCGTGCTGGCGTTCCTACCGAAGCTCGTCGCGGTCATCGTCGCCATTCCCGGTCCGGTGGTCGCCGCGTACTACATGGTGCTGGTCGCGTCCCTGTTCATCCTCGGCGTTCGGGTGCTCGTGCACGACGGCCTCGACCAGCGCAAGGGCTTCGCCGTGGGCCTCGCCTTCTGGTTGGGGATCGCCTTCCAGCTCGATTGGATCTTCCCGGAGTACTTCCAGGGCCAGTGGAGCGATCTGCTCGGAAACAGCATGACGGTCGGCGGCCTGTCCGTGATCGTCCTGACGCAGTTCGTGGAGCTGACCGGACCGCGCCGCCGGCGCCTGAAGACGGAGCTGTCGCTGGACAACCTGCCGAAGATCGATGCGTTCCTGTCCGATTTCGCCGCCCGCGGCAAGCGTACCCCGGAAATGACCGACCGGCTCCGCGCGGTCGGCGAGGAGATGCTGCTCACCCTGACCCGGCCGGCGGAGGAAGGCGCCTCGCCCGAGGGGCGGCATCTCCTGCTTGTCGCGCGCCACGACGGCGACGCGGTCGATCTGGAGTTCGCGGCGGCGACCGACGACGCCAACCTGGAGGATCGGTTGGCCTTGCTGAGCGAGCAGGTCACGGGCCCCCCCATCGAGGAAGAGGTTTCGCTGCGACTGCTCCGCCACTATGCCTCGTCCGTGCGCCACCAGCAATTCCACGACACGGACGTGATCACGGTCCGCGTCGGACCGGCCGCTTCCATGTGAGGGGCCCGGCCGCGCCGGGCGCACGCGCGGGAAGGCCGGCCGTTCGGCCGGACGGCCCGCCGCTCCCGCCGCTCGTGGTAGAACCCCCGGCGGCTGTCGTACAATGCACGTTCGCATGAGGACCGCTCTGACACAGGAAGAGGTCTACGGCCTCGTCGTCGCCGACCTGGAACGCGTCGAGACGCTGCTCGCATCGTACGCCGACAGCGCCGTCGAGCCGGTATCCCACATCGGCCGGTACGTGATCGATTCCGGCGGGAAACGCGTTCGCCCGGCGCTTCTCCTGTTGACGGCCCGCGCTCTGGGCGGCGTCGACGACTCGACGGTGCGCCTCGCGGCGGTCGTCGAGTTGATTCACAACGCGACGCTGGTTCACGACGACGTGATCGACGGATCGGACACGCGCCGGGGCGCCCCGTCGGTCAATGCCGCGTGGGGCAATTCGATGACGGTCCTGGCCGGGGACTGGCTCTACATGCAATCGTTTGCCGCGGCGCTCGAGCAACGGGACTTCCACGTCCTGGACGCGCTGATCGAGATCACCCAGAAGATGGTCGAGGGCGAGCTGATCCAGCTCACGCACCTCGGACGCGCCGGCGTCGGCGAAGCCGAGCTTCTGGACATCGCCGAACGCAAGACGGCCTACCTGTTTTCGGGTTGCACGCTGCTGCCGGCGATCGTGTCCGGGCAGAGCCCGCACACGCGGGACGCGATGGCCGGGGCCGGCCGGAACCTGGGAATGTCGTTCCAGCTTGTCGACGACCTGCTGGATCTGACCTCGACCCAGGAAGCGATGGGCAAACCGGTGGCCCGCGATCTTCGGGAAGGCAAGGTCACGCTGCCGGTCTGCTACGCCCTGGGGGCCGAGCTGCCGGGCGCGTTGGAGAAAGTCGAGACGGTGCTGGCCGATCGCGACTTCGGATCCGTGTCCGCGCTCGAGATCCTGGACATCGTCGAGGCGGCCGACGGGGTCGGCCGGACCCGGAGGCTGGCCGCGGACTACGCGGCGCGCGCCGCCGCCGTCCTGGAGACGCTCCCGCCTTCGATCTATCGCGACGCCCTGCTCCAGATCCCGGAATTCATCCTGAACCGGCGGGCTTGACGCCCGGCCCCGCGCGCTTCACCCGGGCCAGGAACGCCGCCAACGCCTCGTTGAACGCCGCGGGGTTCTCCATGTTGGACAAGTGCC
>JAJEDW010000292.1 GCA_022821265.1 Acidobacteriota bacterium | reverse complement strand
CAATTCGCGCTTATGTGCGGCTATCTGATGCGAGCTATCGATCGGCAGCCTCCTAACCTGAGTCCCGTCGACGATTCACCTGCGTGTTTCGATGCTTATTGAAATCTCAGAAAACCGCGATTGCACCACGGGCTGCTAGGGTTTATTCGGACTTGGGCGATTCCGCCTATTCGCCCGTGTGCAAGCCGAACGTATCGGCGGCCGAGCGAAGCTGCCGAGGTTATCGCGTCTTCGATAGTCTGTATTTCGAATAACTGCAACGATTTGTGTTGTAAGGCGATTGCGACAGACCAGACGGCAAGTTCACGTAGCGAGACGTATCCGATTCCGACTCTCAGGCTGTCATAGGCTTGGTTGACGCTGTCGAGGGTGGCGTGAGTGCCAACGTGTTGTGTGGTCAGTGGCGAGAAGGCCATTGACAGTCGTTGCTCGAGGAAGTCGTTGATAGATGTTGAGGAAACAAGCTCGATGAGGAAGGATTTTCCCCATGGTGTGAAAGCGTACTCATATTTGTCAGGATGGGGCTTGATGAGGATCCCGCAATCAACAAGCGGTTCGGTTCTGGGTGTGGCGATCGATTCCCGGGGACCCATTCCGCCGGGCTTTTGGTTTTGGGCGCTAGCAACAACACGGTCTAACTTGAGTCGAGTCTGTTGCATCTTGCCGGTTGGCGGGTGCTTGAGCTGGGTTCGTCGAAGCTCTTCGAGCGCGTCTACGGCCGCTACACCGGCGTGGGCGCGCGTGAAAGTACTGGTCTCAAGCAGTCGCTTGTACATGCCGTGCAGCAGGTCGCCATCGACATCCAGCATGGAGTATAGCGCGAGATAGCGTTCAGGCAGGCTAAGGCGGAAAGGATTTGTTTTCGACGGCTCGGAATCAGAAATCGGCGGTTGTCGTCCGGCAAGCAACAAGACCCGGCCACGGTCGGTCAACGTGTAGTTTTGCGGACGCAACAACTGGAGTCGGACCGCCCAGGCTGGAATTTCGACATAGACTGCATGGCGGTACCCGGCGCGCACAAGGTCGCCGGTGATAGCGCCCGTATGCGAGGGTAGCGTCGGATCGGAGAGATAATAGTCTTGGAGTTCGACGGATTCGCGATTACTGGGGTACCGACGATAGAGCTGTTGCTGGGTGACGTACCGAGTGAAACGGGCACGGTTGTTACCATCTAGGGACTGGAGGTCGGTGACGGTACGATGGAAGGCGCGCGTGACCGATTCAAGAGTCTGGGTCTGGGACGGTGAGGCCGCGTTTAGGACAAGTTTGACGAAACCGAGCCGCTGCATAGAGCGACGAGCGTAATCCATCCATTTGACTGTTCGTGGTGCTTTCGATACGGATGGCATAAACGTCGTGCTAGTGGAAGTTCCTGTGAGGGGAAGGAGTCCATTTGACGGTTGGGCGGCCGTTGGCCGGAGCGCTCAAGGTCATGACAGAGTGGCGGAGGTGCGCTGGCGATTCAGCCAAACGAGTAAGTCGACGCTCGCCACTGGGCGCTTACGCAACCGACGCGTGTGAGGTGTTCCGGCTTGTTGACGGAGATCACCGGACGCGTCGGTAGGCATTATTCGAAGCCGCTTACTCCCCTATTCCCCGCCGCTCAGCTCGTCGTAGAGGTTCGGGATGCTCGAGGCGGCGAAGCCGCCCGAGTAGTCCCAGCCGATGTCGCTGACGTCGAGCTGCTCGACGAACTCGTCCTGCGAGACCCCCTCGGACACCAGCGTGCGCCCGCGCTCGATCATTGTCTCGATGTTGTCCCGGAACGCCATCAGGTCGGCCCGCGTCATCACGGCGCCGTGGCCAGGGATGACCGTCTCGAACTCCAGCTCCAGGACGTTGTCGATCGTCTGGGCCCACTCCGCGCCGCTGCCGCCGTTGCCGTAGTCCATGAACGGCGCCGCGCCGACGAACAGGTCGCCCATGTGGACGACGCCCAGGTCCGGGAACAGGATGACCGAGTCGCCGTTCGTGTGGCCGCGGCCCAGGTGGTGCGCCTCGGCGCGCACGTCGCCGACATGGACCGTGGCGCTCTCGCTGAAGACCACCGGCGGCGGGCCGGCCTGGTTGCCGCGGATGATGTTGGCGCGGACGTTCTCGTGGCCGATCACCTGGGCGTCGGCGGCCAGGAAGCGGGCGTTGCCGCCCGAGTGGTCGCCGTGGTGGTGCGTGTTGATGACGTAGCGCACCGGCAGGTCGGTGACCTCGCCGATGCGCTCCATGATCTCGTCGTAGTTCTGCTCGAACTTGTCGTCGACGACGATGACGCCGCCGCCGGCCACGCGCACGGCGACGTTGCCGCCCGAGCCGACGATGATGTACAGGCCGTCGGCCACCTCTTCCGCCGTCAGGGGTTGGGCCTGCTGCTGGGTCAGAGCCGTCAGCGCGGCGGCGCCGATGCCGACGGCGGCGGCGATGGCGATGATTCCTGCCTTGGCGCGCATGTCGCTGGACTCCCGGTTGGCGCGGTCGTTACCGCAGGTGTTCGTTGAAGAAGTCGATCGTCCGCTGCCAGGCCAACTCGGCGGCGGCCTCGTCGTACCGCGGCGTCGAGTCGTTGTGGAAGCCGTGGAACGTGTTCGGGTAGATGTGCGTCGTGAACTGCTTGCCGTTGGCGGTCAACGCTTCCTCGTAGGCCGGGATGCCGGCGTTGATGCGTTCGTCGTCGCTGGCGTACTGGAGCAGTAGCGGCGCGTTGATGCGCGGGACGTCCTCCAGGGCGGCCTGGCCGCCATAGAACGGGACCGAGGCGCCCAGGTCGGAGACCCGGACCGCCAGGTTGTTGGCCACGCCGCCGCCGTAGCAGAACCCGGTCGCGCCGACGCGGCCCGTGCAGTCGGGATGGTCCTGCAGGAACTCGACGGCGGCCACGAAGTCTTCCATCATCTCGTCGCGGTCGCGCGAGCTCTGCATCGTGCGGCCGTCGTCGTCGTTGCCCGGATACCCGCCGAGCGGGTAGAGCGCGTCCGGACCGAACGCGACGAAGTTCGCCATGGCGGCGCGGCGCACGACGTCCTCGATGTGGGGGTTCAGCCCCCGGTTCTCGTGCACCACGACGATGCCGGGCAGCGGTCCGGCCGCGTCGGCGGGCTTGACCAGGTATCCCCGCATGGTTCCCGCGCCTTGCGGGGAGGGGTACTCGACATAGGCGGCTTCGATGCGTTCGTCCGCCCAGTTGGTCTGCTGGGCTTCCCCGTAGCGCGGCAGCAGCGCCGCGGCCGACACGCCGCCGGCCGTGAACTTGGCGGCCTTGTCCAGAAACTCCCGCCGTGTCAGTTGGCCGTGGACGTAGCGGTCGAAGAGGTCGAGGACTTCCCTCGGAAAATCGTTCGCTGTGAGACGTTTCATATCCCTGGCTCCTCCTGGATCGAACGCGTTTTCGTGGATAGAGGGCGGAAGCATATCACAGGGCCCGACGGGCGGCGATATGCTGCGCCGGGCCGGCCGTCGCCGTCCGCTAACCCCTGGTCGCCGGGCCGGCCGACGCGGGGCTGTCGCTTCCAGAAAACTGTTTCAGGACCGCCGTGGCCGTGCCGATCATGGTCGAGATCTCACTCAGGTTGGCGGGCACGATCAGCGTGTTCCCTTCCTTGGCCAGGTTGCCGAACCGTTCCAGGTAGTCTTCGGCGACCCGGAGCTGCATGGCCTTGTCGCCGCCCTCCGCGTTGAGCGCCGCCGCCACCTTCCTCAAGCCTTCCGCCGTGGCCTCGGCGACCGCCAGGATCGCGGCCGCCTCGCCCTCGGCCTCGTTCACCTGCTTCTGGCGGGCCGCCTCGGACTCCTTGATGACGCGCTGCTTCTCGCCTTCGGCGGCGTTGATCCGGGCGTCGCGTTCCCCCTCGGACTGGAGGATCGTCGCGCGTTTTTCCCGCTCGGCGCGCATCTGCTTTTCCATCGCCGACAGCACGTCGCGCGGCGGGTTGATGTTCTTGATCTCGTAACGCAGCACCTTGACGCCCCACGGATTCGAAGCCTGGTCGAGTTCCTCGACCACCCGCAGGTTGATGTGGCTGCGTTCCTCGAAGGTCTTGTCCAGCTCGATCTTGCCGATCTCGCTGCGCAGCGTGGTCTGCGCGAGCTGGGAAATCGCGAACATGTAGTTCCCGATGCCGTAGGACGCCTTGCGCGCGTCCATCACCTGCAGGTAGAGCACGCCGTCCACGCCGACCTGCACGTTGTCGGCCGTGATGCAGATCTGCTCCTCCACGTCGATGGCGCGTTCCTTGAGGCTGTGCTTGTAGGCGACGCGCTCGACGAACGGGATCAGGAGGGCGAACCCGGACTCCAGCGTTCTGGAGTACTTGCCCAGCATCTCGATGATGTAGGCGTTCTGCTGGGGGACCACCACGGCCGTCTTCAGGATGACGACGATCGCGACGGCGGCCAGCGCCAGTGCGACGACAAAACCCACGTCCATCATGTTTCTCCGTGATCGGTTAACGGGCGGCAACGTCCGGGGACACCGCCGTGATTCGCAGTTCGACGCCGTCGATTTCGATCACGACGGCGCCGGCGCCGCGCGGGATCGATGCCGATCCGACGTTCACTGCGTTCCATTCCGTCCCTTGCAACCGGACTCGCGCGCGGGCGCCGGGCCGGATCTCGTCGTCGACTTCCACGACCGCGCCGACGGCCGCGTGCCGAATTTCCGGAACTTCGCCCCGAAGCCAGTCGTAGCACTTGCGCCGAAACAGCACCATCGAGGAGAGCGCCAACACCGAGAAGGCGATCCATTGTCCCCAGACCGGCAGGGTGACGCCGAACAGGCCGAGGAGTCCCAGGCAGACGGCGGCCGCGCCGGCGAAGACCAGGTAGAAGGCCGCGTCGGTCATCAACTCGGCGCCCGCCAGCACGAATCCCAGAATCAACCAAGCCCACCACGACATGTCTCGCCTCCGGAGGCGGCAGGGCACGCGGCCGTGGACGCGCCGCGGTCGGGAACGGCCAGGATATCACGGGCCTCGACGGCGCCGGGGCGCAGCGCGCCCTATCGGGACAGGGCGTAGTCCCAGTGCGCGCCGGCCTGCTCGACGACGGCGGGAACGTCCTCGCTCAGCATGTAGCCGGCCTCGACCAGCGCCAGGGCCGCATCGGTGACGAGCCCGATGTAGTGCGCGCGGCTCGCGTAGCGCTCGTCGATCGACGGGCGCGGATCGCCGGCGGCCTCGCGCTCGGCCCGCGTCCGGGGGAAGGGCAGGTGGGCGCCCATCAACCGCGCCAGTTGCGTCGGCGCGCCGGCGTCGGGATGCCTCAGGTTCCATCCCGTGAACGTGGCCAGCGGCACGGCCACGACCGGAAGGCGGATTCCCGCGATCTCGTTGCCGTCGGCGTCGACCTGGGGCACCCACACGGGGTACGGCTCACCCCGGCGAGGCGGCACGTGGTCGACGATGCCCTGATCGAACCGTTCGCCGTCGTCGAACCGGTAGGTCCCGATGACTTCCCCGGGGATCCGGATCCCGGCCAGCGAGGGGAATCGGAGATCGTCGTATCCGACGAGCGAGCCATCGTCCAGCCGCGGTAC
>JAJEDW010000113.1 GCA_022821265.1 Acidobacteriota bacterium | reverse complement strand
GACGAGGCACAGGACATCGGTGTCGCTCAGTTGCTTTTTCTCGCGGCATTGGGGGGACGGCGGCCCAACGCCCTCTTCTTCGCGGGTGATCTGGGGCAACGTATTTTCCAGGAGCCGTTTTCCTGGAAGTCTCTTGGCGTGGACATTCGCGGGCGCTCCCGCATACTCAAGCTCAACTATCGAACGTCGCATCAGATACGGATGCAGTCAGACCGATTGTTGAACTCCGAAATTGCCGACGTGGACGGAAACGTGGAGGACCGTCGCGGCACGATTTCGGCGTTTAACGGCGAGCCTCCCACCATACGAGTCTTCGATTCCCAGCAGGACGAGAGCGAAAACGTCGGGGAGTGGTTGCGGCAGCGGCGCGACGAAGGCGTCCGCTCAGGCGAGATCGGGGTTTTCGTGCGTTCCGCGAACGAACTGGATCGGGCGTGCGATGCGGCCCGTCGCGCCGGATTCTCCGTTCGGGTACTGGACGAAAACGGCGTCTCGGAAAATGATCGTGTTTCCATCAGCACCATGCATCGGGCCAAGGGGCTGGAGTTCCGCGCGGTCGCCGTCATGGCGTGCGACGATGAGGTCGTCCCCCTGGCGGAGCGGATCGAATCCGTGGGGGACGAAGCGGATCTGGAGGAGGTGTACAAGACGGAGCGACACCTACTCTACGTAGCCTGCACACGCGCCCGCGACCATCTGCTCGTCACCGGCGTCGCGCCGGCGTCGGAGTTCCTCGACGACTTGCGAACTTGACGGGGTGACCCCGGCTCAGTCCAGGTGGCAGCGCCTTATGCGCGACCTGCGGACAGCAACATCACAGGCCGGGCCACAGAACGCCCTGCTGCTCCTCGGTGACCGGTCCCATGCCCTGGAAGACGAACTTCTGGAGGCGTTTCCCCTCGTAGGTTTCGGTCGTGTAGACGTTGCCCTGGGAATCCACGGCGATGTTGTGGACGCCGAAGAACTGGCCCGGCTGCCGGCCGCCGTCGCCGAACGCGGTCAGGATCTCCAGCGATTCGCGTTCGATGATCCACACGCGGTCGTTGTGGCCGTCGGCGAGATAGATGAACCGCTGCGCGTCGTCCCGCGAGAACGCGATGTCCCAGACCGAGCCGGACGCCAGCGTTTCCGGGGCCACGAAGAGCTCGTCCACGAACGTGCCGTCGCACTGGAACAACTGGAGCCGGTCGTTGGCGCGGTCGCAGACGTAGATCAGACCGTCGTTCGACGGGATGGCGCAGTGCACGGGGTTTCGGAACTGCTGGGCCGGCTCGGCATCGGGGTCGTACGGGCCCAGGTCCGCGTCGTCGGGCTCGTTGCCGTACGCGCCCCAGTAGCGAAGCAGCTCGCCGGTGTCGCCGTCCAGAACGGCGACGCGCTTGTTGAGGTATCCGTCGGCAAGATAGGCCTCGTTGGTCTCGGGATCGATGGTGACCTCGGCCACGCGTCCGAAGTTCTCCGCGTCGTTGCTGCCCGCGTTGCCGCCCAGGCTGCCCACCTGCATCAGGAACGTGCCGTCGAGGGAGAACTTCAACACGTGCGCGTCGTTCTGGCCGTTGCCGCCGATCCAGATGTTGTCCATGTGGTCGACGGTGATCCCGTGGTTGGACTCCGGCCACTCGTAGCCTTCGCCGGGTCCGCCCCAACTGTCGACCAGGTTGCCTTCCGGATCGAAGCGGAGCACGGGCGGCGCCGCGCTGCAGCACATGCTCGTCGGCGGGTCCGCGTCCAGGCCCAGCTCGTTGGCGGCGAGGCTGTCGGGCCTGTGGATGACCCAGACGTGGTCCCGGGAATCGATGGACAGGCCGATCGTGGAACCGATCCGCCAGTGATTGGGCAGGGGCTTGGGCCAGAACGGATCGACTTCGAACATGGGAGCGCCGTCCCCCGAAGCCGTCGTCGCCGGCTCGGCGGCCGCCGGCTCCTCGTCGACCATCGCCGACGCGCAGCCCAGGACGATCAACCCCGCGAGAAAAGCCGCGCCGACATAGACGTCTTTCTTGGTCACTGTTCCACTCCTTCGGCCCCGGTGCCGGGCCTCTTTCCGCGCCGGGGGGCGCGTCCGCCTTGGGACAGGATCATCGTTCAGAGGCCGCGAAAATGCAAGCGGATGAACACTCCCGCGCCGCGGGCCTTCAATCCGCGTAGTATCCGGACGCGAGAAGCATCGGGAGGCCATAGACGACCACCCGCTTGATGAAGGTCGTCTTCGGCTGGACCCGCCCGGTGGCCGGGTTGCGGGTCCGGTAGTAGACGAACGTCTCGCCGAACACGTCGCCGACGCCGATCATGTCGCGGCCCAGGAAAGGCCCGTCCGGGTTCGTGTTCACCTCGGAAACCAGCGCGCCGTACCATGGGCTGTCGGGGTCGCCGGTGAATACCGTGTTGCCGTACGTGTCGATGCCGAACACGTAGGTCGAACTGCTCCGCCAGCGCGCATCGCTTGCCAGCGACCGGCCGGCGAAGTAGCCCTTCGATTCGAGTTCCATGGCGGCGCAGCGGACGAACTCGGCCAGCCGCTCGGGGGAGGGATGGGACTCCAGGCCCATGGCGTGCACCTCGCTGGGCTCGCACGTGCCGGGCAGGTCGCGGCTGTAGACGCCCGC
>JAJEDW010000044.1 GCA_022821265.1 Acidobacteriota bacterium | reverse complement strand
ACTGTCCGACGCGGACGTTGTGGAGCATGACCGACGTGGCCGGGAACCGCAACTGATCGAGCGAGCCGGCGATCTGGGCGCCGGCGATGTCGACGAACGCGCGGGGCGGATTCCGGGCCATCCCCTGCGTGAACGTCGGTTCGCCCGTCATGTCCACCACGACGCGGGCCGATCGCCGCGATTCCCACAAGCGGACGTTCTCGATTCGGAGCGGCGCGCCGTCCGGCTCGGCGTATTCCGGTCCGGGTTCTGCCTCCGGCAGCGGAGGCCCGGTGAGGCGCGTCAGACTCGCGCGTGCGGTTTCGACGAACCGGGACGCCGGGTATTCGCGGACCAGGAACTCCAGCGTCCGCCGGGCGTCCCCCGGCGCCTGGATCTCCTCGTAGAGGGCGGCGATGTTGTTCAGGGCGTCGTCGGCGTACCCGGTGTGGGGCGTGATCAGGTACACGCGCTCGTACCGCCGGATCACCTCCAGGTACTCGGATCGCGCGCGTTCCGTCGACGGCTTGTCCCGAAGGGCGGCCTCCGCCGCGTAGGCGGTCCGGTAGGCTTCGGCGGACTGCTCGAGGAGCGTCTGGGCATGGAGCCCGGGAGCGGCGGCGATGACCGCCAGCGTGGCCGCGATACGCGTTCGGATCCCGGACTCTGGTCTCATACGCGTCGTTGCGCGCCGTCTACGGACCCGTGCCGAAACTCGCCATGCCCGACATTCCCGTTCCGGCCATCGGGACGGACACGCCGCCCGGCTCGCCGTTTCCGTACGTGGCGGCCAGCCGGCGGGGCGCACGGCCGGCGATGCGCTCGTAAACATCGCGCACTTTTTGCACGTACGCCCGGGTCTCGGGAATGTTGGGAACCCGTCCGGCGCGGCGTACGCGGCCCTCGCCGGCGTTGTAGGCCGCCAGCGCGAGGTCGATGCGGCCATCGAACGTCTCCAGCAGGAAGCGCAGGTAACGCACGCCCCCCTGGATGTTCTGGGCGGCGTCGAACGGATCCGCAACGCCGAACCGCGCGCTCGTTTCGGGAATCAACTGCATCAGCCCCCGCGCGTCCATCGGGGACACCGCGAATCGTCGGAAGTCGGACTCCACCTGGATGATGGCGCGGACCAGCGTCGCATCCACGCCGTGCTCGGCTGAAATACCCTCGATCAGGGCGTCGTAGGCCGCGGTCCGGCGGTTGGACGGTCCGTGGAAGTCCGCCGTCAGGGGCGGCGTGGACTTGCTCGGCGTCCGCATGATGTTGGTGTACACGACGCGGCCCTGGTCGTCGACGAACGACGTGATCTCGCCCGACGACTGTGCGCAGACGCAAACGGCGGCCAACGCGATCACCGCGCAGGCGACGCCGCGGAACAGTACCCGTGGTCGTATCCGGTCGGTCATTCGATTCCCCACGTCTCCATTTCGCTTCGAGCCGTGGTCCGCGTTCCGCCACCGGCAAACGCACAGACCAGAATAACATTGGCGCAAAAGTTGCGCAAGTCGCGGCGCTCCGGGGCGCTCACCCCGCCATCCGGGCCACGATCGCGTATACATCCTGCAGAGCCTCGTTCAGCTTCGCGGGCTCCCGTCCGCCCGCCTGCGCAAAGTCTTCCCGGCCGCCGCCGCTGCCGCCGACCCGCTGCGCGACTTCCTTGATGAGCCGTCCGGCGTGAAGGCGGGAACGGAGGTCCTCGGAAACGGTCGTCACGAGCATCGCCTTGCCGTCGGCCACCATGCCCAGAACGACGACGCCCGACCCCAGCCTGTCGCGGACGTTCTCGGCCAGTTCCCGCATCAGGGCCGCATCCAGCCCGTCGACCTCCTGGGACACGACTTCGATGGCGCCCACGGCGTTCCCCGCGGACGCCAGCGTCTCGATCTGCGTTGCGGCGCCGCGCCGTTTCAACCGCGTCAACTCGGTCTCGAGTTGGCGCTGCCGCTCCAGGAGCCGGTCGACGGTGGCCGGGAGGTCGGCGCGCGCGCTGCCCATCTTCGACGCCAGGCTCTCGATCAGGCGCTCGTCCGCCTCCAGCCGTTCGTAGCTGCCCAGACCGGTAATGGCCTCCAAGCGGCGGACACCGGCCGCGATTCCGGACTCGGACGTGACCTTGAACGCGCCGATGTCGCCGGTCGCCCGCGTGTGCGTGCCGCCGCACAGCTCCTTGCTGACGCCCGGAACCGACACGACGCGCACCTGCTGGTCGTACTTCTCGCCGAAGAAGGCGATGGCGCCGGCCTCGATGGCCTCGTCCAGCCCCATGACCTCGGTCTCGACCGGGTGGTTCTCGAGAACGAGCCGGTTGATCCGCTCCTCGATCTCCCGGATTTCATCGCCGCCGAGCGGCGCGTAGTGGGTGTAGTCGAACCGGAGGCGGTCCGGCGCGACCAGCGAGCCGGCCTGCTTGACGTGAACGCCCAGGGCGTCTCTCAGCGCCGCGTGCAGCAGGTGCGTGCCGGTATGGTTCGCGGCAACCCGGCGCCGACGGTCCTCGTCGACGCGAGCTTCCACCTCGGCGTCCACGTCCAGTCTCCCGTTGTCCATCTCGACCACGTGCACGATCAGGCCCGGCACGGGCGCGCGCGTATCCACGACCGTCGCGGCGCCCGCCCCGGAAACCAGGACGCCGGTGTCGCCGACCTGGCCCCCCGCCTCGGCGTAGAACGGCGTCCGGTCCAGGATGACCTCGGCACGGGCGCCGGGTCCGGAAACCGCCCGCGCGGACCGCCCTTCGACGATCAGGCCGCGGATCCGGCCCGTCGAGGCCGTCGTCCGGTACCCGAGGAAAGTCGGCAGGCCTTCGCCGAGGAACGGATCGTACTGCTCCGGGGCGGGCGCGCCGCCCTTCCAGCTTTCACGCGCCCGCTCGCGCTGTGCGTCCAACGCGTTCTCGAACCCCTCGATGTCGAGTTGGAGGCGCTTTTCGTCCGCGATTTCGCGGGTGAAATCCAGGGGCAGGCCATAGGTGTCGTACAGCCGGAAGATGTCCTCGCCGGCCACGGTGTCGCCGCCGCGCTCGCGCACGCCGTCGGTGATCTCGTCGAGCCGGGCGACGGCGACCGAAACGGTCTCGGCGAATCGCCGTTCCTCGTTTTCCACCACCCGGGCCACGTAATCGCGCGTGTGCAGCAGTTCGGGATAGGCGTCCTGCATCAGCTCGACGACCCGGCCGGTCATGCTGTGGAGAAACGGCTTGCGCGTTCCGAGGAGCATCCCTTGCCGGATCCCGCGGCGCATGATCTTGCGAAGCACGTAGCCGCGCCCCTCGTTGGCCGGCAGCACGCCGTCGCTGATCAGGAACGTCGCGGCGCGGACGTGGTCGGCGATGATCCGAAACGACACGTCCGTGGGCTCGGACCGTCCGTAGCCGACCCCGAGGATCTCGGCGGCGCCGTCGATCAGGGCGCGCAGCAGGTCCGTGTCGAAGTTGCTGAGCTTGCCCTGCAACACGGCGGCGAGGCGCTCCAGGCCCAGGCCGGTGTCGATCGACGGTTTCGGGAGGGGATGCAGGCGGCCGGCCCCGTCCCGGTCGAACTGCATGAAGACCAGGTTCCATATCTCGACGTAGCGGCCGCACTCGCACGGGAATCCGCAATCGGCGTGGCCGGCCTCGCTGGCCCGCGGCCCGTAGTCGTAGTAGACCTCCGAGCACGGTCCGCACGGACCCGTGTCGCCCATCTGCCAGAAGTTGTCCTTCTCGTCCATCCGCACGATGCGCGACGCGGCCACGCCGACCTCGTCACGCCAGAGGCGCTCGGCGTCGTCATCGTCGCGAAACACCGAGACCCGCAGCCGGTCCGCCGGGAGGCCGTATTCCGCGGTCAGCAGCGTCCATGCGTAACGGACGGCGTCCTTCTTGAAGTAGTCGCCGAAGGAGAAGTTCCCGAGCATCTCGAAGAACGTGTGGTGGCGGCGCGTGTGCCCGACCGTGTCCAGGTCGTTGTGCTTGCCGCCGGCCCGCACGCACTTCTGGCTGGTGACCGCGCGCGCGTACGTTCGCTCATCGGCCCCCAGGAACACGTCCTTGAACTGGTTCATGCCCGCGTTGACGAACAGGAGCGTCGGATCGGAAGCCGGGACGAGCGACGAGCTGGCGACGACGGCGTGCCCTCGTTCTTCGAAGAACGCCAGGAAGCGGCGGCGGATTTCGTTGCTGTTCATCGCAGCCTGTCCAGTTCGGACGCGATCTCGTCCGCGTCGTATCCTAGACGCTGGAGAGTCCGGGAAAGACGAGCGGCGTCGGCCGGCGCGAGCGGCCGGCCAATCCCGAAACGTCCCATTTTATCGCGCAGGGCCTCGACAAGTGAAGGCCAATCCTGGTCCTCGAGCACGCGCCGGATCACGCCGGGGGCGATTCCGGCGCGTTCCAGGTCGCCCGCGAGCCGCACGCGGCCGCGGTCGATACGCCGCCGGACCCAATTCCGGGCATAGCGTTCGTCGTCGAGGTAGCCGGCGCCGGACAGGCGCGCGAGGACTTCTTCGATCGCGGCCGAATCGTTCCCGAACCGTGTCGCGAGCCTCTCGCGGAGTTGATGCGCCGTGCGCTCCCGGCGGGCCAGCAGCTTCAGCGCGTGTTCGAGAAGCGGAGTGGGGGCGCCGGCGAAGCGGTCTTCGGCCATTCCCCTCAGACCGGGGTCAGCCAGCCGTCCGGGGCCTCGGTCCGGCCGTTGACGATGTCGAAGAACCGGGACTGGATCTCGTGCGTGACCGGGCCGCGCTTCCCCGCGCCCACCTGGGTCCGGTCGACGGATCGGATGGGGGAGATTTCGGCCGCCGTCCCGGTGAAGAAGAGCTCGTCGGCGAGGTAGAGCCACTCGCGGGGCACGGGTTGCTCGCGAACCGTGAGACCGAGGTCTCCGCAGATGTGCATGACGCTGTCCCGCGTGACGCCGGGAAGGATGGACTGGGCCATGGAGGGTGTATAGACGACGCCGTCCCGGACCAGGAAGATGTTTTCGCCGCTGCCTTCGCTGACGAAACCCGACGGATCCAGCGCAATGCCTTCCGAGTATCCGTTCCGGATCGCTTCCATCTTGATCAGCTGGGAGTTCAGGTAGTGGCCGCCGGCCTTGGCGGCCGCCGGGAACGTGTTCGGCGCGGCCCGCGACCAGGACGAGACGCAGACGTCCACGCCGTTTTCCAGCGCCTCCAGGCCCAGGTAGGCGCCCCATTGCCAGACGGCGATGCAGGTTTCGATCGGGATGCCGGCCGGGTCGACGCTCAAGGATCCATATCCGCGAAAGATGACCGGGCGGATATAGCAGGAGTCGAGCCGGTTCTCGCGAACGGTGGCGACGGCGGCGTCGACGAGGGCGTCATGGCCGTAGGCCGGTTCGAGCCCGTAGATCCGGGCCGAGTCCATAAGGCGGCGCATATGCGCATGGAGCCGGAACACCCGTGGTCCGCCCGGCGTCTTGTAACAGCGGATGCCTTCGAAGCAGGACGAACCGTAATGGACGACGTGTGACAGGACGTGAATTCGGGCGTCGCGCCAGTCGATGAATTCGCCGTTCTTCCATATTCGCTCCGATTCGTTCACTGCTTCGGTTGCCCCCTCAGTTCGGACCCTCGATGGGCGGCCCGTGGCGGCATTGTACACGGCCGCCGCCGACTGCGTGCATGGTACACTGGCGCCGGCCCGCCGCCGGGTCGCAAAGTGACGCGAACAGCGAAATTCACGGCTGTGGTTTTCCTTCTCCTGCTTCAACTTGCGGCGGCGGGGTGCGGCTACCGTCTGGCCGGCGGCGCCATCGAGGTCGGCGAGGGGAGAACGCTGGCCGTGCCCATGTTCGACAACCTCACCAGCGGTTTCCGCATCGAGCAGCGGCTGACCGCGGCCGTGCGCCGCGAACTGGTCGACCGGACCCGGTTCCGCGTCGTCCCCGATCCCGCCGGCGACGTGGTTCTCGACGGCCAGGTGCTCGGCGTGACCGCGATCCCGGTCATTCTGACCGACGACGGGCGCGGAACCGGCTACACGGTGACCGTCGACGTCGGCGTCCGGATGATCGACAACGCCGACGGCGCCGTCGTCTTCGAGAACCCGCGCTGGACCTTCCGGGAATTCTTCGAGCTGTCGGACGACGCGGAGGGTTTCGTGCCGGAAGATTCCGCCGCCATGGAACGGCTGTCCCGGCGCGTCGCGGAATCGCTCGTCGCCCTGATGTTCGCGGCGGGTTCATGAAGTTTTCCGAGTTCCGGAAGAAGCCGCCGCCGCCCGGCCACGTGTACATTTTCGTCTGCGAGGACGATCTCCTCGTCGACGAGTCCCGACCGGTCTGGTCGGCGTCCTTCGGAGGCGAATGGGGCTGGGAGAAGCTGCCGCTCAAGGAGTTCGACGCCATCGGGGCGGGCGACCTGATGGAACAGGCGCGGACGCCGCCGCTGTTCGGGCCGTCGCGGGCGCTGATGGTGACCGGCGCCGGCAAGCTCTCCAAGAAGCGGTCCGCCGAACTGGCGCCCCTGAACGCGTTGGCGCAGTCGTCGTTGAAGATCGTGCTCGTTTCGTCGTCGCGTCCGAGGGGCCCCCGTCCCCCGTTTCCCGTGGTCCAGATCGATCCCGTCGCGCCGGGAGAGACCGTCCGCTGGGCCGCGGACCGGTTCGGGCTGCCCGGCGACGTGGCCCGGTACCTGGTCGACAGCCTCGGAACGGACCTGCTGACGCTCAAGCAGGAGATCGAGAAGCTCGGGACCTACACGGCGGAGTCCCGTCCCGTCGAGGCGGCCGACGTGGACTTGCTGGTCTTCCGGTCCGAGCGGTACGGTCCGTTCGAACTGGACGACGCGTTCCTGGCGCGCGACTATCCCCGTTCCGTGCGCATCCTCGGCTCGATGCTCGAGGAGGGCGTCGAACACGTGCTGATCCTGGGGAAACTGGCCCGCGTGTGGCGCCAGGTGTTCATCGCCAAGGCCATGGCGCCGGCGGCGACGCCGGCCGCGGCGGCCGAGGCCGCCGGCGTGCCCCATTGGAAGGCGGACCGGTTCGCGTCGGCCTGCCGGCGTTTCGACCGGCGCGCGGTCGCGGCCGGTTTTCGGGAGCTGGTCCGCGCCGACCTGGCCTTGAAGACGTCG
>JAJEDW010000285.1 GCA_022821265.1 Acidobacteriota bacterium | reverse complement strand
CGACGTGCTGAACGAGCAGATCACGTCGTTCACCGACGAAGAACGCGACCACTGGCGGGTCCTGGAACGCGTGGGATTCCACCCGGTGTTCAAGGTGAACCGCGTGCGAAAGCCCGTGCTCCTGGCCCTGTGTTTCATGGTGTTCGACGACGTGTTCGTCGTCGACCACACGCGGCGGTGGGACTACTTCGACAGCCGGAACACGTCGGAGCCCACGCATTCGGCCCGCGGCGTCGGCCCGTTCGACCTCGACGCCGTCATGCCTCAAAGCCAGTCGGGGCCGTCGTCGTCCTGAGTCTTCAGGCCCGACCACACGCGGTCGAGGACGGCGCCGGCCACGCGGCCCAACCCGTACCATTGCAGGGTCCCCACCACCAGGACGACGGCCGGAACGAGCCCGACGATGCCGCCGGCGGCCAGCTCCATCGATTCCCACAGGGCCAGCAACGCCAGAATCGTCAATCCGGCCAACGTGTCGAACACCATCAACATCGGCCAGAGCTCGCCGCTGTCGAGGACGTACGCGGCGAAGCCGGTCCCGCCGAAGACCGCGCGCGTGGCCCGGTAGTCCAGGTAGGAAACAAGGAAAACACCGGCGCCGAGGAGGCCGTGAGCCAGAGCGGAGCACACGCCCACGCGGGAGGACACGGTCCGCCGCCGCATCGCGAACACGTCGAACCAGACCATCAGGTGGTAGAGACCGAACACCAGGAGCAACGGCAGGAGCAGTACGGCCAGGTAGCGCATGTCCATTCGACGGGCCGCGCCGTGGGCCCGGGTCCCGCCGCCGGCGCGCGATTCCGCCACAGGCTGCTAGTATAGAGGCGATGCCGGGATATGCCGCCTCGATCGTCGTCATCGCGTCATTGGCCGCGTCCCCGGCCCTGGCGCACGAGTTCTCGACCAGCTACTCCGTAATCCGCGTGGACGGCCCCCGGGCCGAGATCGGGTTCACGATCAGCGCCGTCGAACTCCACAACGGCCCGACGATCGACACGGACGGGGACGGCGAAGTCACCGACGCGGAGTTGGAAGCCTCGATCGAGATCTTCTCCTCCGCGCTGCTGGACAACTACCGGGTGTCGCTGCCCGGACGGGACCCGGTCGTCCCCGAGCGGACGGGCTACGGCTTCGTCGCCCCCAACGTCGTGCGCCTGGACTACGTGTACCGGTTCGACGGGGAGGCGACGGATCTCAACGTGGTCTCGTCGCTGGACACGATCACGCAGGAGAATCACCGCCACCTGCTCCAGATCGGCGAGGGCGCCGGGATGCGGCACACGGTCCTCGACCGCGACTATCCCGAGGTGGAAATCGATTACACGATGGGCATCCCCCTCTGGGTGACCGTCTACGAATTCGTGGTGCTCGGCGTGGAGCACATCGTTACGGGATACGATCACCTCGCGTTCCTGGTCGCTCTTCTGCTGGCGACGCCGACGCTGTTGTCCCTGGCCAAGGTCGTGACCGCGTTCACCATCGGGCACAGCGTGACCCTGGCGCTGGCGACCCTGGACGTCGTCGTGATCCCGTCCCGCCTGATCGAGAGCCTGATCGCGCTCAGCATCGCCTACGTCGCCATCGAGAACTTCCTGGGCCGGCAGTTCGTCCACCGCTGGTTCGTGACGTTCCTGTTCGGGCTGATCCACGGCTTCGGCTTCTCGAACATCCTGCGCGAGTTCGTGCTGACCTCGGGCCGCCTGGCGCTGTCGCTGTTCTCGTTCAACGCCGGCGTGGAGATCGGGCAACTCGCGTTCGTGGCCGTCGTCTTCCCCCTGGTCTGGCGTCTCGGCCGTTCCCGCTGGAAGGACCGGATCCTCCCGGTCGCGTCGGTCACGATCATGTCCCTGGGTTTCTACTGGTTCGTCCAGCGCGCCATCTTCGGTTGACGCGGCGAACCGGCCGTCGATTGACTGTATCCATGAAAAGACTCACTCTGGCGGCGCTGCCGCTGTGCCTGGCGTTCCCGGCCTCGGGCCGGACCGACACGCTCGAACTCGAGAACGGCGACCGCGTGTCCGGGACGATCCTGGAACTCGACGGCGGCCGTCTGGAAATCGAGGCGGATCTCTTCGGCGCCGTCACGGCCGAGTGGGGCGCGGTCCGGGAGCTCCGCACCGACGCCCCCGTGTACGTGACGCTGACCGACGACCGGGATCTCACGGGCACGCTTGAAGTCGCCGGCGAGTCGGCCGCCGTCATCACATCGGACGCGGTTCGCGTGGAACTGACCCGCGCCGAGATCGCCGCGATACGTTCCGAGGTCCGGCAGGCGGCGTTCCTTGAGGCCGTCGCGGAGGGCGGCGCCCCGGTTCCGGACGCATCCTGGGCGTCCGCCGTCGACGGGAGCCTCAGCCTGACGTCCGGCAACGCCGCCACCCGAAGCCTGCACCTCGGAATCCAGGCGGCGCGAACGCGGGGGCGCGATCGGATGCGGTTCTACCTGACCTCGTTGTTCGCGAACAACTCGACGGGGGGCGCGACGCTGACGACGGCCAACGCCGTGCGCGGAGGCGGACGCTATGAGATCGACATCAGTGACCGGGTCTTCACGTTCGGCTTCTCGGACCTGGAGTTCGACCGGTTCCAGGGGCTCGACCTGAGACTGGTGATCGGCGGCGGCGCGGGCCTGAACCTGTTCGAAACGTCGACGAACACGTTCCGGGTATTCGGAGGCGGTTCATCGAACCAGGAGTTCTTCGCCTCCGGTTTCCGCCGCCGGTCGGCGGAGTCGGTCGTCGGGGAAGAGTGGAACTACCGGCCGAACGACGTGACGTCCTTCACGGAACGGTTGGCGGTGTATCCGAACCTGAACGACGCGGGCGAGTACCGCGTCAACTTCGATTCGACCGCCCTTGCCCGCCTGAACGACTGGTTGAGCTGGCAGGTGACGTTGAGCCACCGGTACACCAGCCGCCCGCTGCCGGGCAAGCGGCCGAACGACCTG
The DNA here is from genome assembly GCA_022821265.1 of Acidobacteriota bacterium. Classification (GTDB taxonomy): domain Bacteria; phylum Acidobacteriota; class Terriglobia; order 20CM-2-55-15; family 20CM-2-55-15; genus JAJEDW01. The sequence goes on along the minus strand of JAJEDW010000285.1, from coordinate 9,760 downwards.
CTGTTCACGACGGGAATCCGAATCACGCTGGGGGACGGCAACCTCGGAGCGATCGGCCCGGGCAACATCGACTTTCAATGAAACGCTGGGCAGTACAAGGCTCGAACTTGTGACCTTTCGGGTGTAAACCGAATGCTCTTCCGACTGAGCTAACTGCCCGAACCCGGCCGTTCTTGAAGTGTTGCATGAAGTCCGCGGGCGGGCCCCGTCCACCGGGGGCTCGGGACCCGGGAGACTTATGCCGTATCCGCGTCCACGGCGGAGGCCCCGTCCGGCGCCGGAGCGTCTCCGTCCTCGGTCCGGTCGAAGTTCCGGCTTCGGCCCAGGAAGGCGCCGCCTTCATCGATCACCAGCGATGCGGTCCGGGCGTCGCCGCGCAGAAGTCCGGTCGACGCGATCTCGATCTTCCGGACGCCCTCGACGTTTCCGAAGACCGATCCGTAGATGCGGACTTCCCCGGCCTTCACATCGGCGTGAATGGTGGCGCGCTCGCCCACGATGAGGCAGTCGTTCGTCGAGATCGACCCGTGGACGTTGCCGTCGATCCGCAAGGTTCCCGAATAGGACAACTCTCCGGTAAGGGACGTCTGGTGGTCCAGGAAGCCCTGCAGTTCCCCGTTGTCGGTATTTCGGCGAAATCTCACCGGCGGCGCCCCCCTTCAGGGTCCCAAACTGATGACGATGCCGATCGTCACGCTCAAGTCGCTCTGGCCGCCGGCGCGCCCCAGGTTGTCGCCGAGCCGCATGCGGCCCGCCTCCAGCCGCAGGGCGGTTCCGGGGCTCATGTTCAGGTCGATGCCGCCGGCGTACCGGAGCGCGCTGGTGCTGCCGAGACTGTAGTAGGACCGGTCGGACATGAAAGAACCGACACCGCCGCCGGCCGACACGTAGGGGGAGACCCGTCCGTCGACCACGTCCCGGGCCACCAGCTTCGCGCCGAACGTGTTCGTCAACAGCGTCACATCGTTGTTCTGGCCGAACGCGCCCAACGCGTACTCGAACGTGAACCAGCGCGTCAGGTTGATGTCGGTCTGCATCGAGAAGCCGTGCGTGCGCCGCGAGACGGCGGCGGTCGCGCCTTCGTTCAGGTCGTTGACGCCGTAGTTGGTGTAACCGAACGCCATGTCGAAGCGGCTGAAGTCCTGGGACCAGGCCGGCCGCGCGCCGACCAGGGCCGACGACAACAGGAACAGAAAAGCGAGTCGTCTCAACATTGGATCTCCTCTATCGTCTCCCCGCGGCCGGGGCGAGCCGTCCGCGGCGCGAGTCATGAACGGTGAGCCTCGAAGAGCTTCTTGCTCTGCGGGTGCTCGGCGCCGCGGCGGCGATAGTGCACCATCTCGGCCACGATGGCCACGGCGATCTCCTCGGGCACGATCGCGCCGATGTCCAGGCCCACGGGCATGTGAACGCGTTCCAGGCTGTCCTTCGAAACGCCTTCGCTCTCGAGCTTGGCCGCGATCGTTCGGACCTTGCGCTTGCTCCCGATCATGCCGATGTACGCGGCCCCCGTCCCGGCGGCCCAGCGCAGGACGTTATCGTCGTCCTGGTGGCCGCGGGTCACGATGATCATGTAGGTGTTCGCATCCGGCCGGATCTGGTCGAGGGCGGCCTCGAAGCTCTCGCTGAAGATCCGCTCGGCCTCGGGAAACCGGGTCTCGTTGGCGTAGATCGGACGGTCGTCGACGATCCAAGTCCTGAAACCCGCGGTCGTGGCGATCTTCGACACGTGCGTCGAGATATGTCCCGCGCCGAAGATCACGGCCCTGGGAACGGGCAGCACCGGTTCCACGAAGATCTCCAGTTTTCCCCCGCAGATGAGTCCGCTGTCGGCCATGGAATCGTCGGTGAGGTCGAAGCTCATCACGCGGGAACGCGCTTCCTTGATGACCTCCTGGGCCGCCGCCCAGACTTCCGCCTCGACGCAGCCGCCGCCCACCGATCCCACCGTGGAACCGTCTTCGCGGACCAGCATCTTGGCCGTCTGGAAGCTCGGCACGGAACCCCGGATCCTGACGATCGTCGCCAGCGCGGCTCGCGCACCCGCGGCGCGCAGGCGAACCAACTCGTCGAATACATCCAACGACATCCCGGTTAGTTTAGCAGCCCGCGCCTTCGAAGCAACTCGAAAGTTCTCTGTTGCCAACGGCTTGCAACCGGGGCCGCGCGGCGGCTCCACGCTCCTCGGCGGGTGGCGGCCGGCGGGGCGCCGGCGAGGGTGGGCCTTGACTTTGCAGGCCCGTGTTTCTAGAATCCGACCGATTTTTCGCCCTGCTTTCCGAACTGGGATCGCTTTGCCGAAACCGCAGACGCCACGGACGCTGACGGGGCTGGCCAGGATTCTGGTGCGCCACGGGAAGAAGGCTTTCGTGGCGCCCGACCCCGAAGCCGCGCGCCAGGCGACGCAACGCGTCGTCATCGACGCGGGCGGGATCGACGGGTTCGCGCGCGTGAGGGCGGCGGGCCGGACCGTGTCCATCGGCGTCGGCGCGACGTTCGGACAGGTTCTTCGCGACATCGACGGCGAGAACGGCCTGCTGAAACAGGCCATCTCCATGATGGCGAATCCCCTGGTCCGGAATCGCGTCACGGTCCTCGAGGGACTGAACCCGGAGTCGCACTATTTCGATCTCTCGACGGCGTGTCTCGCCCTGGAAGCCCGCATCCAACTGCAATCCACCACGCGGCGCCGCCGACTGGCCATGGCCGAGTACCTCGAGGAGGCCGCGGGCGACATGAAACCGGGCGAGTTCCCGGCCGCGGTCGCGTTCGACAAGCTGACGCCGGAATGGAAGGTCGGTTTCTTCCGGATCAACCCCGGCGCCTCCAAGAACACCGTGTCGGCCGCGGTCCGGACGCGACTGCGCCGCAACGTCGCCGTGGGCCCCAGGATCTTCGTCTCCAGCTCGACGTTGATCCCGCTCTTCGCGCCCGCCGCCTCGCGCACCCTGGCCGGCCGCCTGCTGACGGACAACAACATCAAGGACGCGGCCGAACGCGCCGCAGGGGAAGTCATGGAACTGTCCGGGGGCCGGGACGACGCCTACGAGAGCAGCTTGATCCAGGTGGCCGTGGCGCGGGCGATCCGCCGAGTCACGGAATCGCGTTAGCGGTTACGGGCCTCGGCGTACGGGCTGGCGTCGGAATAGAGGATCCCGCACTCCTGACACCGGTAGGCATCGCGCCCCTTGCCGGCCCGACTGGCCGCCTCGCCGTCCAGCTCCGTGACGCGCTTGAGCTTGCCGCCGCAGTACGGTGCCTTCTTTTTCTCCGGCCTGGGTTCGTCGCACACGGTCTGTCGCGGGCCCTTGGTCTTCACGGTGTTGAAGTCTCCTGATCGGTTTCGACCGGCGGGGTCGGCGTCATTATATCCGATTGCCGGCGGCGGAGCCGCCCATCGTCCTCATCCCCACTTCAGCTTTCCGCGGAGCACGTCGAAAAAGGTCTTGCGCCCGGTCGCGATCAGGTGCACCTCCGAGGACGACGCGGCGACCTCGATCCGGTCCCCCGCGGCCAGTGGACGCGCCACCTGGCCGTCGATCGTCGCCTGCACGTCGTCGCCCTCGGCGGCCTTGAACGTGATCGTCACGCGGCCCGCCGCCGGCAGGACGATCGGACGGTTCGTCAGCGTGTGCGAGCAGATGGGCGTCAGCAAGAGCGCCTTCAGGTCGGGATGGACGATCGGGCCCCCCGCCGAGAGGTTGTAGGCGGTCGAGCCCGTCGGCGTGGCCACGATCAGCCCGTCGGCGCGAAACGTCGAGACGTATACGTCGTCCACCGAGGCGTCCAGCTCGATTATGCGCGCGGGCGTACCCTTGTTGACCACGAGGTCGTTGAGGGCCGAATGGACTTCGCGCTCGCCGGTACCGCGGAGGATGGTCACCTCGAGCATCATCCGGAAGTCGCCGGACCACTGCCCCGTCAGCACGCGGTCCAGATCCGGGTAGAGCTCCCGGAGGGGCGCTGCCGTCAGAAAACCGAGGCTGCCGTAGTTGATCGCGAGAATGGGAACGTTCCGGCCCCGAAGCAGCCGTGCGGCGGCCAACAGCGTCCCGTCCCCGCCCACCACCACGAGCAGGTCCGCCCCCGAACCCAGCGCCTCGACCGGCACTCCGGCGTCGGGCCGGCCGATCCGATCGGCGGTCTCCTCGTCCAGGATCGCGCGAATCCCGCGGGCGGTGAGCCAATCGGCCAGCTCCGAGGCGACCCGGGCCACGTCCTTCCGCTGCGGTTTGGTGACGATTCCGACGGTACGAACGCTCATGGACCCGCCAGGTGCACGAAGAACTCCCTGTTCCCTTCCTTGCCGTCGATGGGCGACCGGCCACTGCCGCGGGGAACGAAGCCCAGGCTCTCGGCCGCGGAGACGACGGACCGCACCGCCTCGGCGTGATGATCCGGATCGCGGACGATGCCGCCCGGACCCACCTTCCCGCGTTCCAGCTCGAACTGCGGCTTCACGAGCGCCAGGCACGCCCCACCGGTCTTCAATATCCCGCGCGCCGGACCGAGTATCTTGGCCAGGGAGATGAAGGACACGTCGATGACGACCAGGTCGACGCGCTCCGGAATCCGTTTCGCATCGAGATAGCGGGCGTTGCCCTCGATGGGGACCACTCGCCGATCCCCGCGGAGCTTCCAGGCCAGTTGGGTGCAATCCACGTCGATCGCGTACACACACCGGGCCCCGGCCTGCAAGAGACAGTCGGTGAACCCGCCGGTCGAGGCGCCGATGTCGGCCGACGCCCAGCCGGCCGGGTCGATGCCGAACTGCTCCAGCGCGCCCTGCAGCTTCACGCCGCCCCGGCTCGCGAACGGGTGCGGGGGCCGCCGCAGGCGAAGGCGGGAACCCGCGTCGACGCCCGTTCCGGCCTTCAGGACAGGCCGGTCGTCCACGAGGACGTCTCCCGCCATGATCATGGCCCGGGCGCGCTCTCGCGACGGGGCGATGCCACGTTCGATAAGCAGCTTGTCGATGCGCACCTTCTTCATGAACCCGGAATTCCGGCTCAGCGGGCCCGGCGCTCGAGATGTCGGGCGAATTCCCCGAGCAGGACGCCGTCCGAACCCAGGGGCCGGACCTGCTCCATCGCGTCCGCGGTCAGCCGCGCGACCATCCGGCGCGACGCCTCCATGCCGTGAACGGCCGCGTAGGTCGCTTTCCCATGCTCGCGGTCCTTGCCGGGAGTCTTGCCCAGAGCCTCGGCCGGGACGGTCTCGTCCAGCATGTCGTCGACGATCTGGAACGCGAGCCCGATGCTCCGTCCGAAACCGGCGACATCCGCGAGCCGCGCCGCATCCGCTCCGCCCAGGTACGCGCCGATCGAGACCGAAGCCGCCAGCAACGCGCCCGTCTTCGCGCGGTGGATGGCTTCCAGCGCGGACCCGTCGATTCCGGACGCCGTGGCCTGAACGTCGAGTACCTGTCCCCCGATCATCCCGTCGATCGTACCGGCCGCCTCGGCCAGCATCCGCACCGCCCGAAGGAGGCGTTCGGGTTGGAGGCCGCCGGCGCGGGCCACGGTCTCGAAGGCGAGCGTGAGAAGCGCGTCCCCGGCCAGAATCGCCGTCGCTTCCCCGAACCGCTTGTGGCACGACGGCCGGCCTCTCCTGAAGTCGTCGTCGTCCATCGCCGGAAGATCGTCGTGAATCAGCGAATAGGTGTGAATCATCTCGATGGCGGCGGCGACGGGCAGCGCCGTCCGCCACTCGGGACTGAAGGCGCGAAAACCGGCCAGGCACAACGCGGGGCGGAGACGCTTCCCGCCCGCGAAGACCGAATACCGCATGGCCTGGTGCAAGACGGGCGGAGAGCGATCCTCGGACGGGAGCGCCCCGTCGAGGGCGGTTTCGATGGATGGCCGGACCTGTTGGAAGAACGACTCGAGGGTCATGAATCGACTTCGAACCGAACGGGTGCAAGCGCGCCCGAGCCTCCGTCGTCGTTCTTCAGCAGGATTTCGACGCGCCGCTCCGCCTTCTCGAGCCTCGCATGGCAGAAGCGGGAGAGCCGAACGCCCTCCTCGAAGAACTCCAGGGCTTTCTCCAGGGGCAGATCCCCGGCCTCGAGCGTCTTGACGATGTGCTCGAGCCGCTCGAGAGCGCTTTCGAAATCTTCCGCCGGATGCGCGGCGTCGTCGGGCATGGAAGCTATCTTATCCCAACGTAGTTATAATTGAAATTGGCGTCCGCGGCGTGAAAGCGCCGCGGCGGCCGATGGGTGATGACCGTGCGCAAGACACTCCGGGCATTGGGACGATCGGCCCTGCTTCCGGGCGTCGTCGCGGCGGCGGCATGCCTGCCGGAACCCGAGCCGGCGATCGACCAGGCCACCGTGATCAACGACAATACCTCCGTCCGCGTCGAGGCGTCCGGCTCGTCCCGAACCCTGTTCATGCTCGACGCCGGCGACCGCGTCGACATACTGCGCAAGGACGGATCCTGGTACCGCGTGCGCGACGTCGAGCAGATCGAAGGATGGATGGACGAGACCACGTTGATCCGCGACATGACCCGCCGCGACATGGAAGCGGCCGTTGCCGAAGCCCGGGACCTTCCGGTTCAGAACACCGCGGAAACGACCGACGTGGTCAACCTGAGGATGGCTCCGGGCCGCGACACCGACACCATCCGGCGGCTCCGGCGCGGCGTGGAATTGGAGGTCCTCGACCACCGGACGACTCCGCGGCCCGGCGGAAACGCCACGGACATCTGGTTTCGGGTCCGTCCCTCCCAGGACGAAATCGGATGGGTCTTCTCGCAACTCATCGAGTTCGACGCGCCCGAGCCGATCCGGCCGTTCATGGAAGGCCGCACCTACGTCGCCGTCCAGCGGTTGAAGACCGTCGAAGACCCGGAGACGGGACCCAGGGAATGGTACGTGGTCGCCGAGCGCAGGGACGACGCCGATCCGGCGGCGGCGTTCGACGGCGTTCGCGTCTTCGTCTGGGACGTCGAGGAACACCGATACGAGACGACGCTGCGCCTGCGGAACCTCGACGGCCGACTGCCCCTGGAACGAATCGGTGACGAGGCCGACCCGGGGTTCCGTTTCAGCGTCATCGGTCCCTCCGGCGAACCCGTTGTCCGCGAATACGTGATGCGCGAAACGCTCCCTCGCGCCGTACGCTGAGATTCCCGCGATTCGTTCCCCGGGAATGCCGCCCTCCGTCGCCGGAACCGCCCCGGCTGATCGAAGATCCCCCGCGCACGCCTACACGTAATCGATGGGGATCACGTCTGACGCGAGCCAGCGCCTGAGGTGGTGCGGCACGCGGATCCAGGCTTCAGGATCGTTCGCGACCGGGTGCGCGCACAGGCACGCGCCGCAACTCGCGCAGACGCGCGTCGGCCGCCGCCCCGGACAGGCGCATGACGGGGCCGTCAGCAGATCGAACCGCCTTCGGCAGAACCGGCATCGGACCCAGTGCCGCGGGATGTTCGGAACGGACCGTCGCGTTTTCATCGGGCTCGGACATGCACGCGGGCGTCCGCGCGGTGAGGTTTCGAGATCAACGGGATACGCGCCTCCGCCGCCGGAAGTTCGTCTTCGAAGGGACTCTTGAGGTACGAAAAGCGCGCTAAGGCGGGTTGGGCACGAAGACGGCTTTCTTCCTGGCGGCGGCCCGCGAGGGCTCGGCGTCGACCGGAACCGGAAGGCCGCGCACCGTCTCGGACTGCAGCGTCGCGGCCGACTCGCGACGGTATTCCTTCAGCTTGTACTGGATCTTGCGGACGCTCATGTTGAGAATCCGGGCGGCGCGTCCGGTCGATCCCTTCTCGGCCTGGAGCGTTCTCAGAATGGCTTCCTTCTCGATCTCCTGAATCGTCGACCCGGGAACGATGACCGAGCGGCCAGCCACCGGGAGCGCGGGCAGGTCGTCGGCCATCAGCCATGGGCCGTCGGCGGCGTCCGCGGCTCGGGCGATCATCTCTTCCAGCTCCCTGACGTTGCCCGGCCAGCTATGCCGCAACAGCAGATCCAGCCCGTCGGGAGCGACCCCCTTGAAGCTCCGGCCGGAGCGTTGACCCGCTTGGCGCAGGAAACGATCGGCGAGAACCGGGATGTCGGACTTTCGCTCCCTCAGCGGATGCAACTCGATTCGGACGCCGCTGATCCGGTCGAAGAACTCCGCCAGGAGAGAACCGTTGCGCACATGATCCTCGAGCGGATCGCTCGACGACACGATGACGCGGACGTCCGAAGTCCGAACGTCGGCCCGCGCGCCGATACGTCGCGGTTTTTCGGACCTTACGTACTTGAGGAGCCGGTGCTGGCACGCCGCCGGAAGCCCGGCGATCTCGTCGATCATCAGGGTGCCTTGATGACATCGTTGGAGCCGGCCCTCGCGGCCGAACAGCTCGCCGTCGGCAACACCCTGGCTCAGCCCCACGCAACTGATCTGGCCGAAGGCATGCTGCGCGCGTCCACTGCGTTCGTGGATCAGGCGGCCCAGGAGGCGTTTGCCGACTCCAGGCTCTCCCGTGATCGTCAGGGGGCGGTCCTGCTCGGCCGCCTGGGCGGCGAGTCTCAACGCCGACTGGATGTTCGGGCTCGAGCCCGTCACCGGTTGCGCCTGCACGCTCCGCGCTCCGTCGTCGCGAACGCGGTCCAGCGCCAGCCCGATCTCGATCTCATCGACCGGCTTCTTCTGATACCACGGCAGCCCGATGCGAGCAGCCTCGGCAACGCGGCCCAGCGAACGCGGTCCGGCCAGCAGGAGGACCCGGCCCGGGTCCAGACGGGTTCTCAAGACGCGAAGCAGTTCAAGCGGATCGGGCGCTGCCAGATCGAGATCGGCCACGACGAAGTCCGGCATGAGCCGCGCCCACTGACGCAGCGGGTCGACGGAATCCGTCACCGCGGTTTCGACGCCACGGTTGGCGAGCATGTCGAACAGCCCGGAATCGTCCGCGATCATCAGAACCCGGGTGGTGGTCGCCATTGTCCTCTAGTCGATCCGTATCCGACAACAGAACGGCCCGCGTCGACCCGGGAAGGCAGGAAAACGGCCTTGAGTTGCCTCCGGAACGGGATCGCTAGGTTATTACCTGGACCGGAGAGAATCAAGCGTTATTCGAACGCGTTTCCAGCCGCCGTCGGAGGGACTCCGGCAAGTCCCCCGCCCGACGCGCTGGACGGCGGCCGGCGCGGACGATCGCCGCCGAACGGCAAAAAAAATCCCCGCGGCTCCTGCCGCGGGGAGAGTGGGTGGTGGAGGAAATCTAAGTTAAGAGACAACGCTCAGCACGAAACGTTACCTCGAAAGTAACAAAAATGTCAAAAAAATCCGTATCGATCCATCTCGGCGTCCGTCCGGTCCAGCCGGAACGCCGCCGCGAGCGTGGATCGAGGCGGCGTTATCCGCCCGTCTTTATCCGCCAGGAGCCGTCCGGCGCCTTTTCGCGGAACTGGTCGTGACAACCCCCGCAGGCCTTCTGCACCATGCCGTGGGCCGCCGCCGCCGCTTCCATGTTGTTGGCCTTGGCCGCCGCCGCGGCCTCTCCCGCGGCGGCCGCCGCTTTCTCCGCGCGCATGATGGCCGGTTCCAGGTTCAATTCCTGGTAGAGCGGGACCAACTCCTGGAAAAACCCCTGCAACTGCATGGCCGCCTCGGCGGCCGCCGCGCCGTCGCCGCCTTCGATGCTCTCGGCCAGCGCCGCACGGGTGGGAGCGACATCCTGCATGATTTCGGGGTGACTGCGTTGCTGCGCCCAAACGTTCAGGGCCAGCGCCACGACCAGGCAACCGCCGATCAGT
>JAJEDW010000219.1 GCA_022821265.1 Acidobacteriota bacterium | reverse complement strand
CACGATCCCGGCCCAGAACCGTCATGACGGCGAACACCGACAGCTCGAGGCATTCCTTCACGCGCTGCCCGACCACCAGAGAGTGCCGCTCGTCCTGTTCCATTTCGAGGGCCGGAGCTACGACGAGATCGCCGCGTTACTGGGCGTCTCGGTCGGCAAGGTCAAGACCGACATCCATCGGGGCCGCCAGGCGCTGAGGGATCGACTGGAGAAAGACGATGCATCGTGACGATCTCGACCGGCTGATCGACGAAAGGCTCGCGGCGCTTCCGCCGCCGTCGGCGCCCCCGACGCTGGGGCCGCGCGTCCTTGACGCCGTCCGGTCACGAACGGCGCGGCCCTGGTATCGACGCCCGTGGCGGACATGGCCGTTCGCGTCGAAGGCCGCCTCGATCGGCCCGGTGGCCGCCGCGGTTCTCGGCTTCTGGCTCGTCGAGCCCGCGGCGCAGGAGCTTTGGGGCCAGATCCTCGGATCCATTCGGGCTGCCCACAGTCTGCTGACGGCCCACGTGTCCGTGCTGCTGTCCCTCACCGTGGTGCTTCGCCGCACTTTCCTCGATCCGGTCGTAGTCCACCTGCTTGTCATCGGGCTCATGACGGGCGTTGCGGCGATGGCGCTGGGAATGGCCCTGAAACGGGTGACGGCCGTTGAGGGAGTCTCGAAATGACGAAACGCATGGAATCGGTCGTGGCGATCATGTTTCTGACGGCGGGAGCGGCTGTGGCGCAAGAACCAGTTCAGCCATTCGGCATGGTATTCGTCGACGGGGTCAACGTCGGGCCCGACTATACGCTCCCGGAAGGGGAGACCGTCGGCCAGATCGAGATCCGCGGCGGGTCGGCCGCGATACACGGCGCGGTCCAGGGTGACGTCGACGGCTTCGGCTCCTTCGTGATCACAGTCACGGGTAGCGTCGGGGGCGATCTGCACGTGGTGATAGGCGAGGCCACGATCGCCGCGGACGCCGTGATCGACGGCGATCTGAACATCACCTTCGGCCGGGTCACGATCGACGCCGGCGCCGTGGTGAACGGCGATCTGAACATCGCCAACGGGGTCCTCCACAGCCCGCCGGAATTCGAGCCCGGGGGAGCGATCGTTGCCGTAAACGCGCGCATCAACGACGAGCCGATCAACTATGACGCCGACTACTGGGGATTCGGCAGCGATTCACCCCTGGTCGGGACGCCCACCTGGGCTGAACTCCCTATTCGTTGGGTCACGCGCGGACCGCTGACGGGACGGTTGATCGTGCCGGACATGCCGTGGACTTGGGGCGTAGTCGGAATCGTGCTCGCTCTGGCTCTGGGCCTCAACCTCGTGTTCGACACGGCCGTGCGGGCAGGCGTCGGCGCGCTGGGATCGAAGCCGCTGACCACCGGCCTGATCGGGCTTCTGGTCCTGGCGCTGGTTGGACCGGTCTTGCTCATGCTGACGGTTTCCGTGGTGGGCGTGATCGTCGTCCCGGTCGTGTTCGCGGCGTTGGCGGCGGCCGGCGTGATGGGAAGCGCCGCGGTGTCGCGTTGGTTCGGCGGGATGGTCCTTCCCCCGGCCTCCGCGGAGAGTCGCCTGCTCGGAGCGCGCTCGCTGCTGATCGGGTTCGCGATCATCTGCGTGGCCTTGATGGGGCCGGTTCTCGGGTTGGTGTCCGGCGCCGGCATCGCGGTTCTCGGATTGGGCGCCGCCTCGGTGGCCGTTGCCGAGACCTTCCGCCGGGAGAACCCGGCGCCAGCTCCGCCCACGTCACGATCATCGGCTTCAGCGGCGGGAACTCGATCGTCGGAGTCGCGGCCGGAAGACTTGCCGCCGGTGGATGCGGCTTCGTTCCCGATAGCGACGTTCCCTGCCCGAGCCGGCGCCTTCGTGCTGGACTTCCTTCTGGTCGCCCTGATCTACGGAATGCTGGGACTCGACGCCCTCCGATGGTTCTTCGCCCTGTTGCTGGGTTACCACATCGCGTGCTGGAGCTGGAGCGGCGCGACCGTGGGCGGCGTCATCGCCGGCGTGCGCGTCGTCCGGTCCGACCACCGGCCGCTGACGTTCTCCGACGCGCTCGTTCGCGGGCTGTCGAGCGTATTTTCGGCGGCCGTACTGGGGTTGGGCTTCTTCTGGATTCTGAAGGATCCGGACGGGCAGTCCTGGCATGACAAGATCGCCGGGACCGCGGTCGTCATGGTTCCCGGGAACCGGAAACGGTCGTGACTGCCCGGTTTCCGGTCGCCTTCCGGCGCCGGTCGAAGATGACGAGGATCCCGACGACACGGAACGGGAAAACGGGGAGGACTCGGACAACTTCTCGCGGGCAACCGCGTTTCTTGTGACTTAAACTTTTCCTATTGTTATACTTATGCCGTTTTCGGCGGTGTTGGAACACGTCCGGAGTTGACCGTGTTGACATGGAACGCGTCGCCGGAGTACCGTCCCGGCCCAAGCTTCGAAGGGGTGACTTCCGATGGAGAGTCCGAGACGATTGGACTTTGAAGTAGTTCAGGAACCATGGGCGATATACCAGTTGGAAGACGGAACCGTCATCCGAATAAAACTGGTCGCGTCCGAGGTGATTCTGACGGGCCGGACAGGACAGGACGGCGAACCGCAATACCTCGTCCGATCCAGCAACGTCATGTCGGTCCAGCCTCCGGAAATCCCCAATCTCGATCAGTAGCATGGCCCCCAAGCTTACTTACTCGGATACTCAGCACGTAGACGTAGCGGCAGTCGTGCATGACGACTCCCCTCGGGAATCGACGGTTGGCGGTATCCCCGAGGAAGTATCGTCGTCGTCCTGCATCCGGACGTTGCCCCCGGCCTTCCTGGATCGCTACCGGCTTCGCAGCCCGATCCCGGTGAAGATCGAACGGATTGCCAAAGATTCCTTTGTCGCCACTTTCGTGAAGGCGCGAATCTCGATGACTGGAATCAACGAACACGATGCACTGACCGGACTTACCGAGACCATTCTGGATTTTCTGGATACGTTTCGCGGAACATCCAGGTTCGCCGACGATATCGAAACCGTCCTGTCGTACATCGAGGATGTTGTACAAGAAGGACGCTGAGAGAATCGCCGCCAAACTGAAAGCCGAGATAATTCCCGGCCGCGCGCACCAGTGGGCGGTCTACACGGTCGACGACGAAGAAGGGCGGTTCTCGATCCGTCACGGTCGCCGCAGCGATCACCACCACCTTGTCAATGACCTGGGGTTGTCGGCGCGGAAACTCCAGCAGTTCGCCGCCTGCGACATTTCGGTAACGGAGTTCGCCGAACAATCCCGCCACCACACCAGAAAACCCAACCGCACGGACGGCGAAGGCGTGTAAGGGACCGGGTGGCGTTCGGCAGACCGCGGGCGGCGCCGTGGCCGGACCGCCCGCGTCCGTTCAGCGGATGAAGTAGCCGACGACGCGCCACGTGTCGTCGTCCTCGCGGACGGCGGTCACCGTCTCCTGCGCGGAGAGCTTCCGCTCGAACGTCGTCTGGAACTGGAAGACGAAGTACTCGCCGTCCGGCGCCCCGGGCAGCGTGCTGGCGGCCGTCGTGCTGGCCACCTCGCGCGACACCAGTCCGCCGAGCGGGGAACGGGTGGCCTCCAGGGCCATCCCCCAGTCGTCGGCCGTGACGGCGGCCCGGAACTGCGCGCCCGCCGCCTCCCAGCTCTCCGGATAGCGCCCGGCGTCGACGTCCGTCAACCAGGCGTCCACCGACTCGCGCGCGGCGTCGGATGCGGCCTCCTGGACAGCTCCGTATGCGGCGGCGGCGATCGCTCCCGCGATGGCGATGCAGGCAATTCTCGAGGTCATCCGAGTACCTCCAGCGGGACCGTTCGCGGCGGATGCGAAGGCCCGGACGCGTTCGCGCGCACAGTTTTCGTGATTTCGTGCGATGGAAAACGTGGAACGCGGGCCGAACCCGCCCGAAGTCCGACTGTCATAGAAGTGCCGAGGGCGGGATTCGAACCCGCACACCTTGCGGCGCCACCCCCTCAAGATGGTGTGTCTGCCAATTCCACCACTTCAGACGTTTCGGCGCAAGTCGGTTTCCCGTGTCGTCTCCCGCCGCGCCTTCCGCGTCGGGGTCCGTCCGGCCGCCGCCGAGGTCGTCGCGGCCTCCAGGAATCGGAACCCGTCCGGACCTGGCTACCGATCAGGCGGTCGAGGCGTCGCGCTCATGTTGCCGGAACGCTTCATTTCCTCGACGGAGCGGAACTTTCGGACGCCGGGTGCGGGTGTTCGGCTCCGAGTGGAGCGACCGAAAGCCCATACGCGCGCGATCGCGCGGTACAGCTCCGGGTCGCCGGGCCGCCGCCAGACGGGCCGATTCAACTCCTCGACGTTGCGGAATTTCTTGACCGGCATCTATCCGGACTCCTCATCGGTCAGACCGAATCGCTCCCTGAGCATCGCGGCGTCGGCGCGGTCCTTCAGCCGAAGCGTATCCTTCTTCATTTCGTATAACGTGTGAGCCGTCGCCACGGTGACCGTAATGTCGTCCAGAACAACCCGGGCGGTGTACGGTGCTGTCGGCCCGGAAAGACGCTCCCGGCCAAAGCCCGTCTGTCATCGAAGTGCCGAAGGCGGGATTCGAACCCGCACACCTTGCGGCGCCACCCCCTCAAGATGGTGTGTCTGCCAATTCCACCACTTCGGCAAATGTCGCGCGAATCAGTTTCCCGTGTCGTCTCCCGCCGCGCCGTCCTCGCCGGCCGGTAGAGATTCCTCCACCGGTTCGGGGACGGAAACGGCGTCGGCGCCGATCACCGAATCCGCGCCCGGGCGCGAGATCAGGATCGTGAGGGTGATCGAAGTCAGCATGAACACGGCCGCCATGACCGCCGTCAGCTTCGTCAGCAGCGTCGCGCCCGAGCGCGCCCCGAACGCGGTCTGCGTGCCGCCGCCGCCGAATGCGCTGCCGATGTCCTGACCCTTGCCCTTCTGGAGCAGGACGACCAGGATCAGGAAGAGGCAGACGATGACATGGATGACGGTCAATGCACTGATCATGAGGATTCCTCGGCCCGCGGCGCCGGGTAGCGGACGATCGCCTCGAAGGATGCCGGATCGAGGCTGGCGCCGCCCACCAGCGCGCCGTCGATGTCCGGTTGTGCCATCAACTCCGCGATGTTCCCCGGCTTGACGCTGCCTCCGTAGAGAATACGCAGCGCTTCGGCTTCCGCGGAACCGAACCCGCCGGCCACCGCGTCCCGGATGACGCCATGCATGGCCTCGGCGACGTCCGGCGTGGCCGTCCGGCCCGTGCCGATCGCCCAAACCGGCTCGTAAGCCACAATGATATGGGAAAGGCCGGAACCGGTCAATTCGCCCAGCCCTCCCTGAAGTTGCCTCCGGACCACGGCTTCCGCCTGTCCGGACTCGCGTTCGTCCAGCGTCTCGCCGACGCAGGCGATGGCCGACAGTCCGGCGTCGATCAGGGCCCGGATCTTGCGGCGGACGGTCTCGTCGGTCTCCCCGAAGAGTTGCCGGCGCTCGGAGTGACCCACGATCGAGTACGCGCAGCCGGCGTCGGCCAGCATCGGGGCGGAGACTTCTCCGGTGAAGGCGCCCTCGGTTTCCCAGTGGACGTCCTGCGCGGCGATGGCCACACGGCTGCCGGCGGCGGCGTCCACGGCCGCGGCCAGGGCGGTGAACGGCGGCGCGACCACGACGTCGGCGTGATCGACGTCGGCGATCGCGGGCAGCAGCGCGTCGAAGAACTCCCGCGCGGCCGCGCGCGTCTTGAACATCTTCCAGTTTCCCGCAATGACCGGTCGTCGCACGCGTTGCCTCCTACTTTTCGGTCAACGCTTCCACGCCGGGAAGCGTCTTGCCGGCCAGGAACTCCAGCGCCGCGCCGCCGCCCGTCGACACGTGGTCGATCCGTCCGGACAAGCCGGATTGGTGAACCGCGGCCGCGGAGTCGCCGCCGCCCACGATGGAGAACGCGGACGACGACGCGACGGCCCGCGCGATCCCCAGCGTCCCCGCGGCGAAGCGCGGGTTCTCGAACACTCCCATCGGACCGTTCCACACCAGGGTCGCCGCCGAGCCGATCACGCCGGCGTAGCGTTCGACCGTACGGGGTCCGATGTCCAGGCCCATCTCGTCGGCCCCCGTCTCCTCGATGGACGCGGTTCGACATGCTTCGCCGTCGAAGCCGCGGGCCACGACGTGATCCACGGGCAGGCGGATGCGCCGGCCGCGCGCGGCGGCCGTTTCGAGCAATTGGCGCGCCAACGGCACGCGGTCCCCTTCCACCAGCGAGCGGCCCGTTCCGACGTCGCGGGCGCGCAGGAACGTGTAGGCCATCGCGCCGCCGATCAGGATGTCGTCGGCGATGTTCAGGAAATTCTCGATCAGCTCGATCTTGCCCGATATCTTGGCCCCGCCGACGATCGCGACGTAGGGCGTCTGGGCCCCGGCCAGCGCGCGCGTCAACGCCTGGAGTTCCTTCTGCATGAGAAAGCCGGCCGCCGCCACATCGACGTGGGCCGCGATGCCGGCCGTCGACGCGTGGGCGCGGTGCGCCGTCCCGAACGCGTCGTTCACGTAGACGTCGCACAACCCGGCCAGCGCCCGGGCGAAATCGGGCGCGTTGGCCTCTTCACCGGCGTGAAAGCGCAGGTTCTCCACGAGCACCACGTCGCCGTCCGCCATGCCGCGGACGGCGTCGGCCGCCGCCGGCCCGACGCAATCGGGGACGAAACGGACCTCCCGGCCCATCAGCTCGCCCAGACGGCGCGCCGCCGGCTCCAGGCTGAGGGCGGGATCGGGCTTCCCCCGGGGGCGGCCCATGTGCGACGCCAGGATCAGGCGGCCGCCCCCGTCGACGACGCAGCGGATCGACGCCATGGCCGCGCGGATGCGCGAATCGTCCGCGATCCGGCCCTCGGCCATCGGAACGTTGAAGTCGACGCGCATGAACACGCGGCGGCCCCGGAGCGAGACGTCGGATAGGGAAAGCCTGTTCACCGGACGCCGTCGGCGCGGTTACGCCATCACGAGCTTGATGAGGTCGCGCAGCCGGCTGCTGAAACCCCATTCGTTGTCGTACCAGGAGAACACCTTCAGCAGGTGGTCCCCCAACGCCTTGGTCAACGGCCCGTCGACGATCGAGGAATACGGGCTGCGCATGTAGTCGGCGGACACCAGGGGAGCGGTCGAGAAGTCGAGGATCCCCTGGAGGGGACCGGCGGCCGCGCTCTCCAGCGCCCGGTTCGCCGATTCGGCGGTGACCGGCTCGCGCGTGCGCACGGTCAGGTCGACCAGCGAGACGTTGGGCGTCGGCACGCGGATGGCGATGCCGTCGAGCCGGCCCAGCAGCTCGGGCATCACCAGGCCGATGGCCCGGGCGGCGCCGGTCGAGGTCGGAATCATGGACAGGCCCGCCGCGCGGGCCCGCCGCAGGTCCGAGTGCGGCAGATCGAGCAGCTTCTGGTCGTTGGTGTAGGAATGGACCGTCGTCATCAGGCCGTGCTCCACCCCGAACGAGTCGTGCAGCACCTTGGCGACCGGCGCCAGGCAGTTCGTCGTGCACGACGCGTTCGAAACGATGTGGTGCTTCGCGGGGTCGTAGTCGTCGTGGTTCACGCCGACGCAGATCGTGATGTCCTCGCCCTTGGCCGGGGCCGAGATGACGACCTTCCGGACCCCGCCGCGGAGGTGCTTGCCGGCCGCCTCGGCCCGCGTGAAGAGGCCGGTCGACTCCAGGACCAGATCCACGTCCCAGGCCGGCCAGTCGATGCCTGCCGGGTCGCGTTCGCTGAAGACATGGATCGGCGCGCCGTTGACGGACAACCCGTTCCCGGCCGCGGCCACGTCGGCCTCGAGATTGCCCAGAACCGAGTCGTACTTGAGAAGGTGGGCCAAGGTTGCCGGATCGGTCAGGTCGTTCACGGCGACGATCTCGATGTCGCCATCGTCCCGGCACACCCTGTAGAAGTTTCGGCCGATGCGGCCGAACCCGTTGATTCCAACTCTGATAGCCATCGAAATCTCCCGAGAATACGCGGTGACGGGCCAATCCGGCGCCCGCGAGTAAACCGTCTATCATAGCAGGATATACTCGGGCGGATGTACGCGCTGTATACGGCCGTACTGGCGGCGGCGCTCATCCTGGCGTCCCCCTGGTACCTGGTCCGGTTTCGCAAGTACATGCCGGCCGTCGGGGAGCGCCTGGGGTACGTCGGGCCCCAAACCGGCCCGGCAATCTGGATCCACGCCGTGTCGGTCGGGGAGGTCCGGGCCGTGGACCGGATGATCGAGCGTCTCCGGGACGCGTTTCCGGGACGCCGCCTGGTCCTGTCCACGACGACGCCCACCGGGCGGGCCCTGGCGCTGGCGGAAGGCCGCGTCGACCGTGTCATCTACTTCCCGCTGGACCTGCCCGGAGCCGTCGCCCGCAGTCTCGACCGGATCCGGCCGGAAATGGTCATCGTCGCGGAAACCGAGATCTGGCCCAACTTTCTTCGCGAGTGCGAGCGGCGCCGGGCGCCTGTCTTCATGGTGAACGGGCGCGTCTCCGACACGTCGTACGACCGGTACCGTCTCGCCGCCCGGTGGCTGCCGCGAGTGCTCGATGGCTACAGGCTGCTCGGGATGCAGTCCGACGAGGATGCGCGCCGCGTCATCGACCTGGGGGCGCCGAGGGCCCGGACCGTCGTCCTGGGCAACGTCAAGTACGACGCCCCCGCGTCCACGCCGACTCTGGACGATGCCCTGGACGCCGCCCTGTCCGCGATGCAGCCGATGTGGATCGCGGCCAGCACGGCCGCGGGCGAGGAACCCATGGTGCTGGAAGCCTACGGGCGTCTCCGCCGGGCGCATCCCGGACTGCGGCTTCTGATCGCCCCGCGGCGGCCCGAACGATTCGGAGAGGTCGAGGCGATGATCGCGGCGCGCGCGTTGCGCTCGGCCCGCCGGTCGGCGCTGCCGGAGGAACCGGACGCCGATGTGCTGCTCCTGGACTCGATCGGCGAGCTCGCCGCGGCGTTCCGGCACGCCGCCGTCGTGTTCATGGGAGGCACGCTGGTGCCGCGAGGCGGTCACAACGTGCTGGAGCCCGCGCGTTTTCGCAAACCGGTCGTCTTCGGCCCGCACATGGAGAACTTCCGCGACATGGCTCGGACATTCCTGGACGCAGGCGCCGCCGTCCAGGTGGCGGACGCGGCGGAGCTCGCCCGGGCCGTCGCCCGGATGCTCGAGGACCCGGAATTGGCCGAACGCATCGGAACCCGCGCCGCCCGCGTCGCCGAGCGGAACGCGGGCGCCACGGCGCGGACCGTCGGCGCGATACGCGCGGCGATGAACGGGGCGCCGGCGTGAGCCGCGTCTTCGGCCGCATCGTGGCCTGGCGCGCCCATCTCTACGATCGAGGCGTCCTGCCCGTTCGCTCGCTCCGCCACCCGGTGATCAGCGTCGGCAACCTCACGATGGGCGGAACCGGGAAGACGCCGCTCGTGATGGAACTCGCGCGCCGGTTTCGCGACGAGGGCTACCGGCCGGTCATTCTGTCGCGGGGATACCGGCGGCGAACCCGCGGCACGGTGATCGTCGGCCGGGGACGCGGTCCCGAGGTCGACTGGCGGCAGTCCGGCGACGAGCCACAAATGATGGCGTTGCGGCTCCCCGGCGTCGCCGTCGTCGTCGGCGCCGACCGGCACGCGGCCGGACGGCGGGCCGAAGCCGAGGGTCTGGGTAACCTGTTCCTGCTCGACGACGGGTTCCAGCATCGCCGGCTCCACCGGGACGTCGACATCGTGACCGTGGACCCCGCCGAATGGTCGGCCCCGGACCGGCTGCTTCCCTCCGGGCGGTGGCGCGAGCCGCGGAGCGCGATCCGCCGCGCCCACGCGGCATGCGTCCAGGCCCCCCTGCCCGAGACCATGGGCGACGTGCCGATACCCCGGTTCGAGGTGGAGACCGTCATCGACGGCCTCGAGCGGAACGGGGAACTGTTCCCCCTCGACACGCTTCGGGGCACGCCCGTCACCGCCTTCGCCGGAATCGCCAAACCCGAGCGTTTCTTCGACCTTCTCGAGCGGGCGGGCCTCACCGTGGCCAACCGGATCGCTTTCCGCGACCATCACCGCTTCCGGTCCGCGGACCTGGAACGGTTGTCCGGAGCCGTCGCGGTCACGACCGAGAAGGATGCGGTGCGGCTGCCCGGCGGCGATTTCCACTTCCTGCGAGTATCTGCTAACATTAGGCGTTTCAATGAGCTACGCGACCTGATCCACGAACGCATCCGACACCATGACGCCCGGCAAGATCGTGATTCGGGGCCCCAACTGGGTCGGTGACGCCGTTCTGAGCATCCCGGCCATGAAAGCCGTACGCGAACGCTTCCCGGTGGCCGAGATCACCCTCCTGGTTCGGCCGTGGGTGGCCGGCCTGTTCCGTTCGGCCCCGTTCGTCGACAGCGTGTGGACACGGCCGAAACCGGGCGTCACGGCCTGGATCGAGACGGCGCGCGAAATGCGGCGGCGCGGTTTCGACCTGGCGCTGCTGCTTCCGAACTCTTTCGAGTCGGCGTGGACCGCGTTCGCCGGAGGGGTCCCGGCGCGGGTCGGCTACGCGACCGACACACGGCGCTGGCTGCTGAGACCTCCCGTCCCGCTGCCGGAGGGACGGCCGCACCAGGCGGATTACTACCTGCACCTCGTGGAGGAGGCTTTCGGCGAGGCCCGCCGCCCCGACATCCGTATCGAGGCAAGCCCGGATGAAGTCGCCGCCGCGCGCCGGCTCCTGTCCACGCATCGCGTCGATGCGGACCGCGGCCTCCTGGTCCTCAGTCCGGGGGCCGCCTTCGGTTCGGCCAAACGCTGGTTCGGCGACCGCTTCGCCGAGGTCGCCGACCGGCTCGCCGAGGAACGGAACCTGCACGTCGTGATCGTGGGATCGGCCCCCGAGCGCGCGCTCGCCGAAAGCATCCAGGCGGCGCTGGCCGGGCCCGCAACGATCCTGTGCGGAGAAACGGACCTTGAAACCCTCCTGGGCGTGCTGTCGCTGGCTTCGCTGGTGGTCACGAACGACTCCGGCCCCATGCACGTCGCCGCCGCGCTGGGCGTCCCGACCGTGGCGGTCTTCGGCCCGACCGACGCGGACGTCACCGGGCCCGTCGGGCCGAGGACGCGCGTGGTGCGTCGGCACGTGGCGTGCAGCCCCTGCCTGTTGCGCGAGTGCCCGATCGATCACCGGTGCATGGACCGCGTCGGCGTGGACGCCGTCGTTCGGGCCGCGCGCCAGCTTGCCGCGCCGCCGGCCGGCGGTGACGCGTGAGTTCTCGGAACC
>JAJEDW010000137.1 GCA_022821265.1 Acidobacteriota bacterium | reverse complement strand
GCCAACCTCAAGAGCCTGTACAACTACTCGCGGCCGGCGGTGACGGCGATGCTCAAGCAGCGCTCGGGCGCCGTGTTGAACGTGTCCTCGGTCAGCGGCATCGCCGGCATGCCGGGCCAGAGCAACTACTCGGCGTCGAAGGCCGGCGTCATCGGGTTCACCAAGGCGCTGGCCAAGGAGGTCGCCCGGGCCGGCATACGCGTCAACGCGCTGGCCCTGGGCTTCATCGAGACGGACATGACCGCGGCGCTGGCCGAGGAATACCGGGCGCAGGCGCTCGATCAGATCCCGCTGGGCCGTTACGGCCAGGCGTCGGAAATTGCCGGGGTCGTGCGGTTCCTGCTGTCCCCGGCCGCGTCCTACATCACCGGACAGGTGATCCAGGTCGACGGTGGGCTTGCGATATGAGACCGGAGGGAAAATCCCCGGCCGGGGGATGGCGGGCGGAGTCGC
Source organism: Acidobacteriota bacterium (assembly GCA_022821265.1). Classification (GTDB taxonomy): domain Bacteria; phylum Acidobacteriota; class Terriglobia; order 20CM-2-55-15; family 20CM-2-55-15; genus JAJEDW01. The sequence goes on along the minus strand of JAJEDW010000137.1, from coordinate 5,499 downwards.
ATTCTGCTAAAATCCGCTTTTTGTTTCAGGCATTTACACACCCCATTTTTTGACGGGTCACTCCCAAGGAGGATTCGCATGGCCAGTGGGAGCGGGACCGGCAAGGTCACGGTTCCGGGCGCCGTTCTCGGCGTTCTGCTCTTCGTTTTCGTCCTCGTATCGGTATGGATGTTGTCCACCGAACGTTTCTGGTTCGTCGATCTGGCATCGGAGCACGGGGCGTCGGTCGACACCGTCTACGTCGTCGTCCTGATCGTCACCGGCGTCGCCTTCGTCGCGACGCAACTCCTGCTGGCGTTCATCGTGACGCGCTACGGCGCCCGCAACGGGGAGAGGGCCGCCTACTGGCACGAAAACGCCCGCGCCGAGGCCATCCTGATCGGCGGAACGGCCGTGACGCTGACCGTCCTGGTCTTCCTCGGCCAGTACGTCTGGTACCAGATCTACTTCACCGATCCGCCGGCGGACAGCATGGTGGTCGAAGTCACGGGTCAACAGTTCCAATGGGTGTTCCGGTACCCGGGAGACGACGGCGTCTTCGGAAACGTCGACCCCGCGTTGGTCACGGTGACCGATCCCATCGGCGTCGACCGGAGCGGGGCCGGCGCGGACGACATCCTCGTTGTGGGACAGATGCACGCCATTCAGAACCAGCCGGTGCTGGTGCGCATCCGCTCGACGGACGTGATCCACAACTTCCACCTGCCGCACATGCGCGTCAAGCAGGACGCCGTGCCCGGGATGACGATCGAGGTCGGGTTCACGCCAACCGACACCGGCGAGTACGAGATCGCGTGCGCGGAGCTGTGCGGGCTGAACCACTTCGCCATGAGCGGGATGCTGACCGTCGACGCCACCCAGGCCGAGTTCGACCAGTGGCTCGAAGACCAACTGGTGTTTCAATAGAATCGGGACTCATCGACGATGACGACACACGACGAACACGCGCACCCGGAGCTGGGGTTCTGGCGCAAGTATATCTTCAGCACGGACCACAAGATCATCGGGATCCAGTACATCATCACGGCGATGGCCATGGCCGTGGTGGGCGGCGTCCTGTCGATGCTGATGCGGCTGCAACTGGGATGGCCCGGAACGCTCTGGCCGTCGCTGGAGAACATCTTCCCGACCGGGTTCGCCGGCGGGGTCATGGAGCCCGGCTTCTACCTGTCGCTGGTCACGATGCACGGGACCATCATGGTCTTCTTCCTGTTCACGGCCGTTCTCACCGGTGGCTTCGGGAACTTTCTCATCCCGCTTCAGATCGGCGCCCGCGACATGGCGTTCCCGCTGCTGAACGCCCTCTCGTACTGGACGTTCCTGCTCTCCTGCATCACGATCCTCGGCGCGCTGTTCGCCACAGGCGGCCCGCCCCTGGGCGGCTGGACCGCCTACGCGCCCCTGTCGGCCGTCCCGGCCATGGGCCCCGGGCAGGGCGACGGCATGACGCTCTGGATCGTCGCGATCGCGCTGTTCACGGCGTCGGGCCTGATGGGCGGGTTGAACTACGTGACGACGCTGCTGACCATGCGGACGAAGGGCATGTCCATGATGCGGCTGCCGTTGACGCAGTGGGCGCTGTTCATCACGGCGATCCTCGGGACGCTGGCCTTTCCGGTCCTGCTCGCGGCGGGCATCCTGCTGACGTTCGACCGCATCGGCGGCACGAGCTTCTTCGTTCCGGCGGGGCTATTCCTGGCGGACGGCACGCTCATCGATCACTCGGGCGGCCACCCGCTGCTGTGGCAGCACCTGTTCTGGTTCTTCGGCCATCCCGAGGTCTACATCGTGCTGCTCCCGGCGATGGGTATCGCGTCCGACATCCTGTCGACGTTCGCGCGCAAGCCGATCTTCAGCTACAAGATGATGGTCTACTCGATGTCGGCCATCGCGTTCCTGAGCTTCATCGTCTGGGGACACCACATGTTCCTCAGCGGCATGAACCCGCTCCTGGGATCGCTGTTCACGCTGACGACGCTGTTGATCGCCATCCCGTCGGCCGTCAAGACGTTCAACTGGATCGGAACGATCCTGGGCGCGCGGATCCAGTTCACCGTGCCCATGCTGTTCGCGCTCGGTTTCGTCTCGACGTTCATCAGCGGCGGCCTGAGCGGCATCTTCCTGGGCACGTCCGCGTCGGACATCGCGATGCACGACACGTACTTCGTCGTGGGGCACTTCCATCTCGTCATGGCCGTCGCCCCCCTGTTCGCGGCGTTCGCCGGAATCTACTTCTGGTTCCCGAAGATGTTCGGCCGGATGATGAACATGACCGCCGGCAAGGTCCACTTCTGGATCAGCTTCGTCGGCGTCAACTGCGTGTTCATGACGATGCACGCCTCGGGCGTGGCCGGCCACCTGCGGCGGATCTACGATCCCACCCAGTACGCGTTCCTGGAGCCGGTCTACGGCATGAACCAGTTCATCTCGATCTCGGCGTTCGTGCTGGGCGCCGCGCAGATCCTGTTCCTCGTCAACTTCTTCGCCAGCATCTGGTTCGGTCCGAAGGCTTCGGTCAATCCGTGGAACGCGACGACGCTGGAATGGACCGTCCCGTCGCCGCCGGGCCACGGCAACTTCGGTCCCGAGCTCCCGGTCGTGGAACGTTGGGCGTTCGACTACAGCGTGCCGGGCGCGAAGGAGGACTTCGTCATGCAGACCGAGGCGCCCGCGCGGGTGGAGTCGTCCTAGGAGCCGCTTTCCGAGGGCGAGAACTGCAATGCCGGCGATCACCGAAGACACCACGACGGTCCGGGTTCCGGAGCCGATCCAACCCCGGGACGGGTTCGGCCCGCCGCCGCGGCCGCCCGAGGAGGACGGGGGTGGAGAGGATCCCCGGCCCGGATGGCGGCCGGCGTTCCCGGTCTCCAGGGGCCGCCTCGTGCTGTGGCTGGTCCTGACGGTCGTCGTGATGCTGTTCGCCGGCTTCTCCAGCGCCTACATCATTCTTCGCGGGGCCCCGGCGTGGCAGAACGTGGCGTTGCCGGCGAGCCTCTGGGCCAACACGTTCGTCCTGCTCGCCAGCAGCGTCACCATGGAATGGACGCGGCGGCGGACGGTGGAAGGCCACACCGCGTCCGCCAAGAAGTGGATGGCCGCGACGGCGGCCCTGGGCGCGGCGTTTCTGGGCGGCCAGGTCCTGGCGTGGATGGAACTGGCCGGCGCCGGCGTCTATCTGGCGTCCACGCTGCACAGCTCGTTCCTGTACATCCTGACCGGCATGCACGGGCTGCACCTCGCCGGCGGCATCGCGGCGCTGGCGTACGTGTCCGCCGGAGTCTTCCGGAACCGCTACTCGGCCGCCGGCCACGAGCCGGTGACTCTGTGCGCGACGTACTGGCACTTCATGGACGGCTTGTGGGTGTATCTCTTCCTGCTTCTGATGCTGGCCTGAGCGGGACGGTGAATTACCGGAGAGTTAACGGATGGAAGCGACCGTAGGCGAACAAGAACGAATACTGGCCTCACCCTGGGGCGGCGGCACGAACCCGTTCGGCACGAGCTGGGGCAAGTTCATGATGTGGGTCTTCATCGTGTCCGACGCGTTGACCTTCGCCGGCTTCATCGTCGCGTACGGGTTCATGCGCGCCACGGCGCCGGCCTGGCCGGCCCAGGACGAGGTCTTCAGCATGGGCCTGATCACGTTCATGACGTTCGCCCTGATCTCATCGAGCTGCGTCATGGCCATCGCCGTCGGCGCCGCCCCGCAGGGGCGGCGGAGCGAGGCGGTCAAGTACCTGTGGCTGACGATCCTGGGCGGGACGATCTTCCTCGGCTCGCAGGCCTATGAATGGGCGCACTTCATCGATGAGGGCTATCGGCCCTGGTTCAATCCGGTCATGCCGGAAGTGCCCCAATTCCCGGCCGCCTTCTACGTCATGACCGGCTTCCACGGCTTCCACGTCTTCACGGGACTGGTCCTGCTGCTCTATACCGTCATCCGCGCCCACATGGGAAAATACACGGGCGACCGCGTGGAGATCGCCGGCCTCTACTGGCACTTCATCGACGTCGTGTGGGTGTTCATCTTCGCCTTCTTCTACCTGCTCTGAGCGAGCGCTGGATGGAATCCATGTCCGAAACGACGCATCACGGATACGCGACCTACTGGAGAATATGGGGCTGGCTGCTCGGCATGACGCTGCTGGCGCTGGGCGTCGGCTACGTCGACGCCATGCCGGGCGGGCTCAAGGCTCTCCTGCTGGTCGGGATCACCCTGGCGAAGGTCGCCATCATCGGCGCCTACTACATGCACCTGCGTTCGGAGAAGCTCGACCTGATCCTGATCACGTTCACTCCGATCGTCCTGGCGATGATCCTGTTCTTCTTCATGGTCCCGGACGCCGGTGACACGGCGACGCGGATCATGACGTTGAGGTGACGCGATGACGGCTCGCAGAACGATCGGAGCGCTGGGGGCGGCGGCCCTCGTCCTGGCGATGGAAGGGACCGGGTGGAGCCAGTGCGCCATGTGCCGGACGGCGCTGGAGAACTCCATCGAGGGACAGGCCATGGCGGAGGGATTCCGCTACGGCATCGTCTTCCTGCTCGCCGTGCCCTACGCCATCGCCGGAAGCGTCGGCGTCGGACTCCTCCGGGCGTTCCGAAAGAAGTCCCGGAAGCCGTAGTTACCCGCCCGCTTCAGGCCAGCGCCCGCAGCGTGGCCACGACCGAGAGCCCGATGGCGGCCGCCGTCAGGCCCAGGCACGCCAGAGCCGCCACGGAATGGTTCAGCCGCTCCGGCTGGAGCGGATCGAGCCACTTCGAGGACATGTAGCCCCCGATGAACCCGCCCAGATGCCCCCAGTTGTCGACGTTGGGGATGATCAGGCCGAAAGCGAACAGGAAGATGGCCCACTGCCGGGCCTGCTGGTAGACGGCCGTCGCCCCGGCCCGCCGCCCGTAGTACAGGAGCGCGCCGATCAGGCCGAAGATCGAGGCCGAGGCGCCGATCGTCAGGCCGCGGGCCCCGTTCATGAACCCGAGCGGAAAACTGAAGTAGTAGCCGACGGTCGAGGTCAGGAGAAAACCGCTCGCACCGGCCAGCGTGTAGATCACGATCATCCGGCCCAAGCCGTAGAACTCGATGATCGCCGGGGCGATCATGCGCACCCAGTACATGTTGAACAGGATGTGGATCAGGCTGCCGTGCAGCCACGACGCGCTGAGAACGGTCCACCACCAGTTCAGCCCGTAGACGATCTCGGCCCCGCTGGCGCCGAACATGATCAGTCCGACGCGCCCGACGCCCAGGATGTTGAGCCCGGACATCCGGATGCCAGCGGGATTGACCGCGAGCGACGCCAGGTACAGGATCGCGCACGCGGCGATCACGAACTTGACGAAGACATCGTCCAGGCGGCCGCGGCCGAACCGGGCCAGCAGCGGCGCGAAACCCCACAGCCCCGGGTTCCGCCGGCCGCAGCTCAGGCACTCGTCGTCCCGCACGCCGACCAGGTTGCCGCACGAGGGACAGACCACCGAGCCTTCCTTCTGACG
>JAJEDW010000100.1 GCA_022821265.1 Acidobacteriota bacterium | reverse complement strand
GACGATGAGTCCGCCGAGGACGCTGAAGAACGTCATGGGCGGAATCCCCATCCGGTCGGCGAGCAGGGACCACGGCCGGGTCTCGTTGATGATCGTTTCGCCCACGTCCAGGAATACGGCTCGGATCGTCATGAGACCTTTCCCACGTCGGATCGGCTCGTTGATGTCCGCGGCCATGCCGGCCGTCCGTGGTATTCAAACGCCACGGTCTCCCCATTCAGTTCGGTCGGTATCCCGTCCGTTTGTGGCACCCGTCCACGCGATGACTCTGGGTCGAAGCCCTGGACGGCTCAACCATGCAACGATTCTCGAACGCTACTCCCGGTGAAGATGCGCGGCCGGGTCCACGCGGACGGCGCGAGCCATCGGGATCGAGGCCGCGATGAACGTCACCAGGCTCAGACCGATCGCCGTCGCGATCCAGACCGTCGGGTCCGCCGGTTGAATCTCGAAGAGCAGTCCGCGGAGATACCGCGTCAGCCACGCGGCGCCCAGCAGTCCCAGACCCAGCCCGACCGCGAGAAACACGGCGTGTCGCGAATAGAACAATCCGACGATGCGGAATTCGGTTGCTCCCAGAGCCGTTCGCAACGCGATCTCGTTCGTGCGCTCCGTCACCGAGGACGCCGTCACTCCGTAGACGCCGACCGCGGCCACCACCAAAGCCAGCAGACCGAGCGCCGCAGCCAACGTCACGTAGAACCGCGGCTCGCTGAGATATTCCTCATACCGGGCGCCGAGCGGCTGCCAACCGGACGGCGCGACGTTGTCGCCAAGAGGCGCGAGCAGCGTGTCTACCCGGCTCATCATCGCGCCTGCATCGCCGTCGTGCCGGACCAGGACCGTGCTGCCGAACACGCCGCCGTCGCGGCCCAGAGGATGGAACAGCTTGGGCCGGAATTCGGCCTGCAACGCCGCGTAACGGATGGGTTCAACGACGCCGATGACTTCGGATTCGTGGCCAAAGAACCGGATTCGTTGACCGACCGCGGGCTCGTCTGGCCAGACAAGCCGGGCGAGCTCGGCGTCCACGACAACAACGTCGTCGGCGCGCACCGCGTCGGATTCGCCGAACGGTCGGCCGGCGACGGTTCGGCTTCCGGCGAACTCGAAAAAGTTCTCGGCAACGGCCACGATCTCCACCGCGGCCTGTTCCTCTCCCCGGCGCGAACCCGTCAGGATCTCGACGGATGTCGACCCGGCGCTTCCCGTCAAGGGCGGCTGGCTGGTCAACGTCACCGCGCGCACTTCCGGAATTCCGCCGACACGCTCCAGCGCGTTCCGGTACTCCTGCAGCGCACGGATCCGGCCAGGTCCGGACGGGCCGAGAAGGAAGCCGCCGCGTCCCAGCGAAAACGTGACCACCTGGTCCGTATCGATTCCGATGGGCACGCCACGGAGCGCCACGAAGCTGCGGAGCATGAGTCCCGTACCGACCAGAAGCACGAATGAGAGTCCGATTTGTACCGCCAGCAGGCCGGCGCGAACCCGCCGGCCCCGCAGTCCCCCGGTCAATCCGACCGCGCCGCCCCTCCACACGAGCATCCGCCGCAGCAATACGACGGGCAACAGCCCTATAAGCAATCCGGAACCGAACGCCACTGCCAGGGTCACGGTCAGCACCGCGCCGTCCAACGCGATCGCGTCGAGCCTGGGAATACGCTGCGGGGCAATGACCAGCAGCGTCCTCAGGCTGACGTATGCGACCCCCACCCCGCCCAACGCTCCAAGGAGCGCCAGCATGACGGATTCGGCGATATTGGCGCAGGCCAGCCGCCAACGGCTCGCCCCCAACGCGGCCTGGACCGAGAGTCGGGACTGCCTGGAGCTTCCTCTCAACAAGAGGACGTTGGCGATGTTGCTGATCGCGATCAGCAAGAAGAGCGCTGTCGCCCCCTGCAAGAGCAGGAGTGCAGGCCGTGCTTCGGCGACGAGTTCGTCTTGAAGCCCCTCGACGATGGGTATCGACACGGCGTCGCCGGATTGTTCGCGGCTCAACCCGGCACGGATCCGGTCCAAGTCACGCTGTGTGTCGTCGATCGAGACACCCGTACGGAGCCGTCCGATAACGGGCAACGACCAGTTGGTGCGGTTCTCACGCCACCGGTCCGTTTCGATGATCCACGGAACGAATCCATCGACGTCAGCCGTCAGCGGACCGTCCAGTGGTCGTGCGACGCCGACAACCGTGTAGACGGCGAAATCGATTTCGTATTCAACGATGCCGCCTTCGAACGCTCCACGCGGCTCACCGAATCGGACCGATTGCCCGACAACCTCGTCGTCGCCGCCGTATCGGCGCATCCAGAACGCGTGGGTCAACACGACGACCGGAGGTGCCCCCGGGCTCATATCCGACGGCGCGAGCAGGCGTCCCGCCTGGGCACGCGCACCAACCAGATCCAGATACTCCGGCGTTACACCCAGTGCCATCACTTCGGCCGGCGGTTGATTGTCGTCCAACCAACGGCGGAGGCGGGATCCTTCCATGGAATCGAACGTCGTGGCGTTCCGTTTCCAGTCGAGAAAGTCGGGAACGGTTGAACGGCCCGGGGTCTCACGACCCTCGACGACGGTCTGAACGCGCACGAGCCGCTCCGGTTCGGGATACGGCAACGGGCGAATCAGAATGCCGTGGACGGCCGAGTAGATGGCCGTGTTCGCGCCGATGGCCAGCGCCAGCGTCGCCACGATCGTTGCGGTCTGCGCCCTGTCCGTCGCCAGGCGGCGGGACGCGTAGCGGAATTCCCGTAGAAGGTCCCGTAGCATGTCGAGCGCCCTCCGGATACGACCTCCGGGATCCCCGGGCGCTTACTGCGGGACCAGTTCGGAATGGGCGCCGTCGTCCATGTGGGCGGGATCGACGATGGCGCCGTCGAAGAGGTGAATCTCGCGCCCGGAGTGCCGGGAATAGCGCGGGTCGTGCGTCACCATACAGATCGTGGACCCTTCCTGGTGCAGCTCGCCCAGCAGCGCCATCACCGCTTCCCCGTTCTTCGAGTCCAGGTTCCCCGTCGGCTCGTCGGCCAGCAGGATCGACGGCGACCCGCCCAAGGCCCGCGCCACGGCCACGCGCTGCTGTTGCCCGCCCGACAACTGCGACGGATAGTGCTTCAGCCGGTGCGACATCTCCACCCGTTCCAGCGCCTCCAGCGCGGCCTTCCGGCGCTCGCTCGAGGGCATGCCCCGGTAGGTCAGCGGCAACTCGACGTTCTCGTACACGGTCAGGTCCCCGATCAGGTTGAACGCCTGGAAGATGAACCCGATCTCCCGGTTCCGGATCCGCGCCCGCTCGGAATGCTTCAGATCCGAAACGTCCCGCGCGTTCAGGGCGTAGTAACCCTCGGTCGGCGAGTCCAGCAACCCCATGATCGACAACAGCGTCGACTTCCCACAACCGGAGGGTCCCGACACGGCCACGTACTCGCCGCGCTCGACACGCAGATCCACTCCAGCCAGCGCGTGCGTCTCGACTTCATCGGTCAGGAACACCTTCGACACGCCCGTCATCTCGATCACCGGCGCCTGTTCGCTCATCCCTTCCTCCCCGCTGGTCCGTCCAGTCTCAGTTCAGCCGCACCCGGTCGAACTCGTCCCACTGCGACATGTCCGACAGAATCACCTGGTCGCCCACGTTCAGCCCTTCCACGACTTCGATCGTGCTCACCGAGGCCCGCCCCAGCCGCACGCGCGCCCGCTCGGCGTGCCCGTCCGCCGTCAGCCGGAACATCCCCACCGTGCTGTCGGCCTGTCCGTAGGCCGGCCGCCCCACGTAGACCACGTCTTCCAGCCGCTCGATCTCGATCGTGCCGTCCACGCTCAGGTCCGGCCGCGCGCCTCGGGGCAGGGCCCCGTCCAGACGCACGTCCACCCGCACCGTCCCGTCCAGCACGGCCGGGTCCACGCGCGTCACCGTGCCCGGGATGATCCCGTTCCGCGTGTCGATGGACACGTACTGCCCCACCTGCACGTCGCGCGCCTGCGTCTCGGCGATCTCCAGCTCCGCCATCAAGCGCTCCGGATCGGCCACCCTTGCGACGTTCGTGCCCGCCCCCAGTTGCGCCCCGACCTCCACGGGCACCTGCTGCAGCACGCCGGCCACGCCGGCCCGCACCTCCAGCCGCGACAACTGATCCCGACGCAGCTCATGGAGCGCGCGCAACTGATCCACCCGCACCTGCTCGGCCGCCAACTGCGCCGCGTGCGCCGCGTCCACCATGGCCAGCCGCTCCTGTTCCATCGCGTAGCGCTCCCGCGCCTGGTCGGCCGCCATCCGCGACAACTCCAGGTCCAGGCTCGACAACAGCTCGCTGGCCGCCAACTCCGAATCCGCCTCGAAACGCAACTGCGCCCGCCGGTACTCCGCCTCCACCTGCGCCGCCGACGCCTCCCGGTCGATCCGCGTGCTCGCCAACTGCACGCCCAGGTTCTCCAGCCCCGCCTCGGCCGCAACCACCTGCAACTCCGCGTCCCGCGTCTGTTGCTCCATCTCCGGATTGCTCAACTCCACGATGACCGTCTCGGGCGTCACCTCCACCCCGGGCTGCACGAGTATCCGCTCGACGATTCCCGACGACGTCGCCGGGATCCACCGGATCTCCTCCGGCGCCAGCCGGCCGATGCCGCGCACCTGACGCACCATCTCGCCGCGCTGGACCGTATCGGTGTAGACCGTCGCCGCCTCCACGGTCGGCGCCGCCGGCTCCAGCCGCGATACGGCCATGGACACGCCGCCCACGACGATGACGGCCAACAGGCCGTACAACACGCGCCGGATCCGCTTTGCCCGCAGTCGGTCAGGTCTGGCTATGTCCACGATGCCTCCAGTCGAATCGGCCGCGCGGCGCGGCGCGTTTCGACGGCGCCCGGTGCAGCGGGGCGGCGTCTCGACGAGAATATCAGTGCAAGCCGAGGGCCAAAAGCACCTTCAGCACCCGTCCACCGTTGAAGTACCCGGACATCAACAACTTGCAATCACGGCCGCGCCGCCTGACCGGTCTCATCCGACGCGGCGCGCGCGGATGCGGTGTCCGGAATCGGGACGCCCGGTTTCGAAACCGGGCAGAGTGGACGGCATGCAAGGCCGTGCGCGATCCGCCGGACTGCGGCCAACTCGCGTCAAACTTCATCCGGTCAACTCGTGTGCTAACGACAATTCCGCGGCAGCGGTGTTGACAGCCATAGGCCATTGGCCTACAACTGTATGGTCTCGGAGTTCGAATGGAACGATGCCAAGAGCGATGACTGTTTCATGCAGCGCGGCTTCGATTTCGCATACGCAATCCGCGCATTCCTCGATCCGAACCGGATCGTCGGTCCGGATCGCCGGTGGGATTACGGTGAGGACCGCTACCGGGTGCTTGGGAGAATCGAGGGGCGCGTGTTCGTCGTGATCTACACGACGCGCGGTCCCGTCATACGCGTCATTTCGGCGCGCAAGGCCAACAGGAAGGAGGTCCGGGAATATGAATACGACGCGCGTCCGGATTGATCCCGGCGATCCGCGGAGCCTCCCCGAAGGAAGGATCGATCCGTCCGCCGTGGACAACGCCACCGAGAACGATCTGGCCTTGCAGCAGAAACAGGACGACGCCGAGGCGATGCGGGACATGGCGCGTTACGCGCGCCGCGTTCGCCGGCGCCTCGGCTTGACGCAAGTCGAGTTCGCGCGGCGGATCGACGTGCCGGCCGACACGGTCCGGAACTGGGAGCAGGGGAAGCGCTGCCCGACCGGAGCCGCGCGCGCCTTGCTGCGGGTCCTGGATCGAGCGCCTGAGGCCGCACTCCGCGTCTTGACCTGAGAGTTCGTGTCGCCGGGTCCGTAGCGAATCTCCATGACCGCGACGGCCCCGTGCCGTCACTCGACCCGCAAGACCGTCATCGGGGTGGCGCGGGACGCCCGGAAGGCCGGCGCCAGGCAACCGGCAGGAGAGTCCAGGACCAGCCCGGCGGCCGCGGTCGGGATCGTGGCCGGGTCCATCCGGCCGATGCGGAACGAATCGCTCTCAAGGCGCCGCAGTCGTTACGGCGTTGAAGTCGCAGCGTCCGGGAGGCGATCGGAGCGGATGAGGACCACCGGTTCTTCCCAACCGAACAACACGCCCTGCTCGGGGGCCATGATCCGATCGATTTCGGCCGGTCCCAGATCCCTGAGAGCCACTTCCGTAATCGCGTTCCCGGGCCCGGCCGCCGCTGTCGTTCGTACGCTCGTCGTCCCCGGCAAGAGTCCCTCTTGCACCAGCTCGGCGAAACGCGCGTGTACCGGTTCCCAGTACAGCACCCGTTCGTCGCCCAGATCGACTCGGACCCATTCGTACGGGCCGTCGTCGGGCGCGTCCGTCAATCGGTAGTTGGCGAACACCCAGTTCCCGGAAGACCGGAGTTGCACGGTCAGGTCCGCGGAGCGCATCGGGTAACCCTGGACGCGGAGAACACCGTTGTCGGCGTCCAGAACGTCGACGAGAGCGACGTCGCTGTCATCCTTGCCGATGACCTGCCATCGGCCCTCCCACTGATCTGTATCGAGCGGAACGGCCGCCGCACCGATCGGTTCGTCGACCGTAACCCGTGCACAACCGATGAGGACCGGCGCAATCAAGAAGAGGACAACACAGAACGTGCGTTTCATGGCGCTCTCTCCCGGCGTCAGGTGGTCGCATCAGCCGCCACCGTGGTTCGATCACTATATCTCCGAGCCTCGCCGCCCCTGCATAACATTCGGACGTCCGGGCTCACGCATCCGTCGTCAACTGCCGTGTCCCGGCCCGTCACTCGACCCGCAGAACGGTCATCTGGTTGGCTCGGGACGCTCGAAAGGCCGGCACGAGGCAGGCGGTCAGCGCCACCAGGACCAGTGCGGCGGCGACGGCCAGGATCGTGGCCGGGTCCATCCGGGTGATGCCGAACAACTCGCTCTCCAGCCGACGTGTGACCAGGGACGCGCCGCCAATGCCCAGCAGCAGCCCGATACCGGTCAGCACGACGCCGTCTCGCAGCACGAGGCGCAGCGTGTGGGCCGGCGAAGCCCCCATCGCCGCCCGGATTCCGAACTCCCGCATCCGCTGCCCGACCGCGTAGGACATGACGCCGTAGATGCCGATGGCGGCCAGGAACACGCCGAGCGCGGCAAAAATGCCCAGCAGGCGCATCCAGAAGGCTTGCCCCGAGGCCTGAGACGACAGAATGTCGCGCATCGGCATCAAGCCTTCGACGGCCACGGTGGGATCGACGTCCAGGAATACCTGGCGCACCTGTGGGACGAGGCTCGCCGGGTCGCCCGACGTCCGCACGACGAAGTACTGAAGCGCATGGATCCAGAAGTAGGCGAAGCTCGGGTAGTCGTCCAGATTTTGCCGATAGGGGACATAAAGCACCGGACCGAAGTCCGAGCGCAGGCCCCTGCGAACGTCGCCGACCACGCCGACGACCTCCCGTATTCGGTCGTTTTCCAGCTCCGGGTTGATCCCCGTGACGTCGGCGAGGATCGACCGCCCTATGGGACTCTCGGTCCCGAAGTAGCGGCGCGCCGCGGTCTCGCTGATGATCACCACGCCCGGTGCGTTCTCGTCGTCGGCTTCCGTGAAGTCCCTTCCCTGCAGCAAAGGAACGCGCATGGTTTCGAAGAAGCCGGGGCTCACCTCGTTGTAGAAGGCCTGAGCGCCCCCGAACGCCGTGTCGTCACCGCCGCCGATGACGCGGAACGGAAGAAAGCTCCCGCCCCGTGGCGGAAACCCGCTGGTCGAGGCGACGGACTCGACGCCTGGAATGGCCGACAGCCGTTCGATGACGCGCGTGTAGTAACTGGAAATCTCCGGCAACACGGTGTAGTGGTTGCTCGCGTGCCGGACCCGGTACCGGTCCATGCCGTTGAAGTTGACGTCCATCTGCAGGACGTTCTCCGGGTCCATTCCGATGTCGACGCCGGTGAACCGCACGTAGCTGTTGATCATCAGGCCGGCGCCGACCAGCAGGACCATGGCCATGGCGACCTCCGCAGCAACGAGGACACGCCGGACGCCCAGCCGCCCGCCGCCGTCGCCGCCCCGCCCGCCCCGGTTCATCACGGCCTGAAGATCGGGCTTCGAGGCGCGGAATCCGGGCAACAGGCCGGACAGGACGCCTGTCAACAGGCATATGCCGAGTGTGAACGCCAGGACCGGGCCGTTGAGGACGAACTCCTCGGTGGGCAGATAGAACGTGGGCGCCACGGCCACGAACAGGCGGATGCCGGCCAGGGCCACCAGCACGCCGAGCGCGCCGCCGGCCAGAACCAGGACGCCGTTCTCGACGAGCAGTTGTCCCATAAGCCGGCCGCGCCTCGCCCCCAGCGCGGCGCGGGCGGCCATCTCGGACTCGCGCGTGATGCCCCGGTTCAACTGCAGGTTGGCCACGTTGACAGCCGCGATCAGCAGGACGAAACCCACGGCGCCCATCAGCATCGCCAGCGGCCGGGCGTACCCGGCGCGATACACATCGTCGAGAGGCCTCAGCCGTGCCTCGAAGCCGCCGTTATCGCCTTGTTGCGCGTCCCGCCGCCCCAACAAGACCTGGATCTCGGCGCGCGCCTCTTCCATGGAGACACCGGGCCGCAGGCGGGCGATTGTCTGACCGGGATTCTCCAATACGCCCCAGGTCCCCGTGTCGGCGCTTCCGGGATTCGTGTAGAACCCGGGCGGCATGACGCCGATGATCGTCGTGCCCCAACCGGCCGTCCAACCGGGCAATGTCCGGCCGATCACGTCGGGGTCGCCGCCGAACGCCCGCTGCCAGACGCCGTGGCTGATGATCATGTTCGGGTTGGCGTTCCCCTGGACGACGGCGTCCTCCGCCTGGAACCAGCGGCCGAGCATGGGTTCGACGCCCAGTACCTGGAACGTGTGCACACTGACCTGCTCGGCGAAGACCCGCTCGGCGCCGCCCGGCCCGCCGAGTGTGACGTTGACGCCGCCGGTCCGAAGCGTCGCCACCGAGGCGATGGTTCGGCTGTTCTCTCGCAAGTGTTCCAAGGCCTCGACCGGCTGCCCCGGACTGAATCCGCTGACGCTGACGCCGTCGATCAAGACCAGGCGGTCGGGATCGGGATACGGCAGCGGGGCCAGCACCGTCGCGTAGAGCACGCTGAATATCGCCGTCGTGGCGCCGATGCCGAGCGCCAGCGTCAGCACCGTCACGGCGGTGAACCGGGGGGCTCGGCCCAATAGGCGTACGCCGCGCCTCAAGTCCTGACGGAAGTTGTCGACCGTTCGATTCATCTCCACCTCGCGCCGACTCCATTGTTGCGGTATGACCGCATCGGGCGCAGATACGCCGAAACCGATCACGCACGGTCAGCGGCGTGACCTATTCGACACCGCACCCGACTCCCTTGTTCCACGATTTCGGAACAGCCGCCAACGCCGAATCGACGACATCGCCGGCGACCTGATTCAGACGTTGAAACGGTATGTTGGAGCCCCCTTGGCGAGCGACGACGCTACGGCCGCGCCGCCACGATCTCCTCGATGGTGATGACAGACACGTCCTGGTCCGCCCGGCTGCGGGGCTCGAGCCTCAGCGGCACGGCGCGCGGCAGAAACGGCCGATTGAACTCTTCGCTGTAGTACTGCCAGACCTGCCGCTCCGCGCCGCGCTCATAAGCCAACAGCTGATAGTTTCCGGGTGGAACGCTCCGGAAGGCGAACGTGTCCCGGCCGCTCGAGACCGTCGCGACGAAGTGACTGTGCTCGGGATTCGGTCCGGGCCGCCGGTCCGGCAGCAGGACCACGCGGACGTTCCCGGCGAAGGGAGCCCCGGTGACGCGGTCGAGGACTCTTCCCGACAACTCGGCGCCGTCGTCGCGGACCTCGATCGTCAGCGTCCCCGGCCGCAGGATCGCGAATCGAGAATGGAGGACGTCGACCCCGTCCAGCAAGGCCCGGCTCACGTACGTTCCAGGGTCGAAAGCCCGCGATGAAATCGAAAGCGTGTAGTCGAGATTCGGATGCAGTTCGCCGAGTGCGAACGCCCCCTCGGGATCCGACGTGGCGACGCCGATGCTCGTAGGAAAGGCCCAGGGGTAGTGCGCCGAAACACCGACATCCACGCCGCCGAGGCCCGCGGGGCCGCCGTCCGCGGTCCGGAATCGACCGTCCAGCGTGACGATGGGCGGCGCCATCAAGACGTCCACTTCCGCGCGTTCTCCGCCGGCCACTTCGAAGACGGAACGCCCGACGGCCGGATCGCGGGAGGTGAACCCAGCCGCGTACAGCGTCCAACGACCCGGCGGGATGTCCGTGAACTCGAACATCGACGCGTCCTCGCCCGCGGAGGGCGTGTATCGAGGCTCGATGAAGATCTGGTACGGCTGATCGTCGGCAACCAACTGGAACATCAGGGAGGCTGAGGGAGTACCGTCCGTCATGTCGATGAGACGCCCGGCGATGGAGGCGCGCTCGCCTGGCTCCGGGACCCCCAGCTCGAGATTCACGACCGCCGAGCCCACGACCCGTATCGGAGCGGCGAACCGCGGCTGGAGCGCGTTCGGGTAGTAGACGGCGAATGTTCCCCGGGTCACGCTGCGGGAAACGCCCGCCAGAGGCTCTCCCATCAGGTAGTACGTCCCCTCCGGCAGCCCCGGGAAGGAGAATTCGCCATCCGCCGCGGTCTCGAAGCCGCGAAATATCTCCAGCGTCGTTCGACCCTCGGGGTCGTAGCCGCGCTGCAACAAGGAAACGCGCCATTCCGGGAGCGGCGAGCCGAAATGATCAACGACGCGGCCCACCACGGCGGCGGCGGGAACGACCTCGTTCACGCCTTGCACGGCCGCCATCACGGGAACCGACGCGGCGGCCCAGACCAGCGTCAGCCACAGTGCGTGGCGCGCCGGCGGCGCCTGAACGCCGCCATACGCTTGCCGGAGTGTTCGAGCGTGTTTCATCGTCAGGCGCACAGCCTCGTGCAGGGGTTCGACGATCAGTGTACGGAAACGGTATCCGCCGGCCCGCCTATTCGACGAGCGCTCCTCCGTTGTTCCCGATCCTCCTGCAGGTACCTGCCCGGCGGCGGCTCCACGGTGACACCATAATCCCCGCCCGGAACCGAGTCCGAGTCAAACCGACACTGGACACTGGTCGTCGGAGACAGCCGTTCATCGAAACATCTCCGCAACCGGTCCATCGGAGTTCGACGGGCGCGCCACCGTCCGCTGGCATCGCCTTCGGGACGCGCCCGTCGCCGGTCGTATTGCTTCCGAGACGCCCGGACAGGCCGGAAAGTCGAACGCCGCAACCGGCACCGCCGCGCGCGCGCCTTGAACGCGCGGACGCCCGGCGCTAATCCCGCGCCCGCGCCGCCTCGGGCGTTCGGTCGGCGGCGGGACCCCCGATCGGCAGCCGCAGCCGCGCGATGCACCCGCGCACGTCCGTCCGGTTGTCCAGCGTCACGGCCCCGCGGTGGCCCTCGGCGATCTGCCGGCACATGGCCAGGCCGATGCCCGACCCGCCCGGCTTCGTCGTGAAGAACGGGACGAACAGGTTGGCGGTGCCGGAGATTCCCGGGCCCTCGTCGATGACCTGCACCTCCACGCGGCCGTCCGCGCTTCGCGTCCAACCGATCTCCACGCCGCCCCGCGTCTCCAGGGCCGCGTCGACGGCGTTGCGGACCAGGTTGATCACCAGTTGCTCGATCTGCCCCGCGTCGGCTTCGATCGTGACGTCCGGGCCGCCGCCCAGGCGCACCGGCGTCCGCGTTTCCAGCCCGGCGACGCGGCGAAGCAGCGCCGGCAGGTCCACCGTCTCTATCGTGGGACGCGGCAGACGGGCCAGCTTCGTGTAGGAGTCGACGAACCGGGCCAGCGACGCCGCGCGGCTCGAGATGACCGACAGCCCCTGCCGGAGGTCGTCTTCCCAGTCTTCCGGGGGATCCGGCCGTCCGATCAACGTCTGCAGGCTGTTCGACACCGAGCTGATCGGCGTCAGCGAGTTGTTCAACTCGTGCCCCAACACCCGGATCAGCCGCTGCCATGCGCGCCGTTCCTCCTCGTGCAGCGTTCGGCTGAGGTCCGAGAGCACGATCAACCGGTGCGGCTTCCCCTGGTGGATCAGGCTCGTTCGCCGCAGTTCCCAGCGCGCCCCGCCGGCCGCGAAATCGAACTCCGCAAGGCGCGGCGTGTCGCCCGTCAGGCACTCGGCCAGTCCCAATTCGCCGCAGAGCGCCCCGAACAGGCGCTGGCGCGGCCTCCCGAGCAGCCGCTCTCCTACCCGGTTGACCAGGCGAAGGCGCGCGTCGGCGTCGAACGCGAAGATCGCGACGTCGATCTCCTCCATCACCTTCTCCAGCAGCGCCGTGGCGTCGATGGCGTCGAGGCGCCGGTAACGGACGACTTCGGTGATCTGGTTGATCTCGCGAACGACGGCGCCGACGGCGTCGTCCTCCCGATGGCTGCGGCCCCGGATCGAGTAGTCCCCTTCCCGCAGCCCGGCCAGCAGGTTCGCCACGGTCTGCATCGGGTAGATGACGCTCGCGCGCGCCGCCAGCGCCGCCCATACCCAACCGGCGACGATCGCGGCGGACACGGTCCATCGCAGAAGCGCGGAGTATTCGCCGGTC
Organism: Acidobacteriota bacterium; assembly: GCA_022821265.1. Classification (GTDB taxonomy): domain Bacteria; phylum Acidobacteriota; class Terriglobia; order 20CM-2-55-15; family 20CM-2-55-15; genus JAJEDW01. The sequence goes on along the minus strand of JAJEDW010000100.1, from coordinate 12,049 downwards.
CAGAGCAGCACGAACGCGGCCAGCGTGCCGGGAACGCCGGCCGCCAGCGCCAGGAGCCCGATCCGGGATTCGTGCTTGAAGGGTTTCATCGGGCGTGGAGACTCCGCCGCGCCGCGTCAGATGCCGTGGCGCTCGATCCTCCGATACAACGCGCTGCGGCTCAGCCCGAGCGATGCGGCCGCCAGGCTGACGTTGCCGTCGTGGCGCGCCAGCGACTTGCGGATCAGGAACGCCTCGACCGCGTCGAGGCTCATCTCTTCGAGCGACACGGGGCCGGCGGCGGCGTCCAGCGACAGGTCCGCCGCTGCGATCCGTTCGCCGCCGGCCAGGATCACGGCCCGCTCGACGGCATGGTCCAGCTCGCGCACGTTGCCGCGCCACGCGTGGCGTTCCAGCAACTCGACGGCGCCCGGCTCGAACCCCCTCAACGTCTTCTTGTAACGCCCGCCGTAGACGCCGAGGAAGTGCTCGGCCAGCGGCGCGACGTCGGCCGGCCGGTCGCGCAGCGGCGGCACGTGGATCTCGACCGTGTTCAGCCGAAACAGCAGGTCTTCGCGAAAACGGCCCTCGGCGACCTCGTCGTGAAGGTCCGCGTTCGTCGCCGACAAGACGCGCACATCCAGGGACCGCGTCCGGGACGATCCCACGCGCTCGATCTCTCCCGACTCGAGCACCCTCAGCAACCGGGCCTGTTGCATGGGCGTGATGTTCGCGATCTCGTCCAGGAACAGCGTCACGCCGTCGGCCGCCTCGAACCGGCCCATCCGGTCGGCGCGGGCGCCGGTGAAGGCGCCCCGGACGTGGCCGAACAGCTCGCTCTCGAAAACGCCCTCGGCCAGGCCGCCGATGTTGACGGTGACCATGCCCCGGCCGGCGCGCGCCGACAGCGCGTGCACGGTCCGGGCGACGACCTCCTTGCCCGTGCCGTGCTCGCCGGTGATCAGGACGTTCGCGTCCGTGGGCGCCACGCGGGTCACCAGCCGTAACACCGCGCGCATCGCGTCCGACTCGGCGATGAGCGCCGGCCGCCCCTCGGCGCGGAGCAGCCGGTTCTCGGCTTCCAGGCGCTCCCCTCGGCGCAGCGCGCGGCACAACTCCACCTGCGAGCGCACGATGGCGATCATGCGCGCATTCTCCCAGGGCTTCTGCACGAAGTCGCGCGCGCCCCTCCGCATCGCGTCGACCGCGAGGTCGATCGTGCCCCACGCGGTCATGACTATGACGGGCAGCGCCGCGTCGACGCGCCGGATCCCCTCCAGCAGGTCCAACCCCTCGGAACCGGAAGTCGTGTCGCGCGCGTAGTTCAAGTCGATGATCGCGCTGTCGAAAAGAGCGGACTCGACCGCTTCCAGCGCCGCCCTCGGGGACGCCGCCGACTCGCATCCGTAGCCCTCTCCCTTCAGAAGCAGGCGGAGCGCGTCGATGATGTCCGGCTGGTCGTCGGCGATCAGGACCCGGGGCGGTCTGTCCGGCTTCGGATGGGATGGGCGGGTCACGGGCTGTCAGGCGTCCAGGGCCAGTTCACGGTAAGCGGTGAGGTTCCCCAGGTCGACGAACGGATCGTCGAAGAGCGGCTCGCGCAGGATGTCGAGGAAATCGGCGAACCGGGGATGGTCCCGCCTCCAGATGCACTTCTCCCGGAACGTCGCCTCCGGCCAGGTCTCCCAGTCGACGACCAGGGAGAAGGACACCTGGTCCACCCCGAGCCGCCGGCCCAGCCGCACGAAGTCGGACATCTCCGTGAAGTTGTCCGCCTGCACGACGAAGTCCAGCCTCAGGCGATCGAAATCGCCCGCCCGCCGCCGCTCGACCAGGTGCGCCGTGTTCTCCAGCAGGACGTCCCAGCGCCCGGGCGGCCGCGTGATCGCGTAGGTCGCCTCGCTGGCGGCGTCGAACGACACGAGCACGCCTTGCAGGTTCCGGTGGATCTTGCCGATCCGGCGCCACGTCTCGGGCGTGAACAGGACCCCATTGGTCTGCAGGTTGATCTTGAGGTTCGGAAACCGGCCGCCATCCAGACCGAACAGGAACTCGCGGAACATGCGCGACCCGAACGGGTCGCCCGAGCCGGTCACGTTCAGCGTGAAACGGCGCGCGGTCGGGGCGGCGAAGACCTCGTCGACCAGCTTGTCCATCAAACGCTTGCGGCGCGCGTAGTCCGGACCCGTCGTGTACTGGATCGTCCCGGCCCGGCAACTCGGGCAGCGCAGGTTGCAGGACGGATCGTTGCACAGGTTGATGAAGGTCGGCCCCCGGTCGAGTTTTACGCGCCGCTGGCGAACCCAGGGCGCCAGCTCGGGGTCCCGCGACGCTTCGTCCAGCGTGGGGAGTTCGCCGGACTGAATCCTGGGGCAGACGGCATGGTCGCAGTACCGGAAGCTGCCGTCGAAGATACTCTCGCGAATGGCCTGCGCCGTCTCCGAGTTCCAGGCCTCGGCCAGGCTGTCCCGGTTGAGATCGCCCACGGTCGTCGGCAGCCACGTGACGCAGCACACGCCGATGTGGCCGTACTCGTACAGGTCGGCCTGACGGAAGGGCGCGCCGCAGAAGCGGCCCGCCGGCGAGGCGTCCGAAGCCGCCAGGCCGTCGTTCCGGGCCAGAATGCGCCGGCTGGGCGGATCCTCCAGCGCGCGCGCGTAGAGTCGCCGCACGGGCCCCTCGATCGCCGGCCAACCGCGGAGCGCGTATTTCACGGGAGCGGCGGCGCGGGAACCGGCCAGCCGCATCATGATCCGGGCGAATCGAGCCGGCATCACGGGCGCGTCACCCGGGCGCGCGGGGATCGAAGAATCTCGGGAACGGACACCCCGCCATGCTAGCAGAGGGCCGAACGATCACACAGGTAACGAACGGCGAGCGCGGCGCGTATAATTCTGTGGACAAGCGCCGAACCGGGGAAGTAGTTTGCTCGAAGCTGTGCCCGACGGCCATGGACGGGGGCGCATGCCCGCAGGAGGAATCACGATGACGAGAGGTGTTTGGACGCGCGCCGCGCTCGCGGCCGTTTCGGCGGTCCTGGCCGCGGCGCCCGCGGCGGCGCAGACAGTGGCGGATCCGGGCTTCGAGAGCGTCGGCCGCGGTGCGCCGATGCTGGCGGACCTGAACGAGTACGAGATGACGGGCGCCACGATGCGGGGCGGGGGCGAGGGCATCGTCGCCGCGCGCAACGGCGACGCGCCCCCGGGGATCGAACCGCTCGAGCGCGACCTGTTCACCTCCGACGATTACTACGCCGACCGCGAGCTGTGGAGCGATCCGCGCTATTTCCGCTGCAACTCGTCGGCCGCGATCGAGGACCTGTGGGGCCGCGGCGGCCTGATGGGCGACAACCCGCCCGTGACGGCGCCGTGGGGCATGTGCGACCGGGACTATCCGCGCGAGGCCATCGTCAGCCCCTACCCGTTCGCCACGGCCCAGGAGCACTACGAGGCGCTGATGGAAGAGACGCGCGGGCGCGGCGGCCCCACCGAGCACACCTACGCGACGGTGCCCGGCGAATGGACCGGCGTCTACATGCACCCGGGCCGCACGCCCGGCAACCAGTACTGGTACCGCATGCGGCACGTTCAGGCGCCGACCGTCCTGTCGCTGCTGACCGACGAATACCAGACCTACTTCGTGCAGGAGGCCTACCACCACGGGAACACCAACAACCCGCAGTGGCAGTCCCAGTATTGCTGGCCCGAGGGCTTCATGCGGCGGTGGCACGAGGCCGCCGTCTGGGAACACCACGTCATGGTGACCCCGACGATGGTGCAGATCCTGGCCGGCGTGGCGCGCAACTTCATCACGAACATCCACGTCGGACGCGAGTTCGACATGGACGGCGTCGTGCCCCGCCTCGGCGCCGACGTGCCGCGCTGGTACGGCGAGACGATCGGCTTTTGGGACCAGGACACGCTGATCACCTGGACGTCGAACATCCAGGGCTGGAAGGTGCACGCCGCTCCGGAGCATTCCAACATGCTCCAGACGATCGAGATCTATGCCCCGAACCGCGACGACGAGGGCAACTTCCTCGGCATCAACCACGAGGCGATCTTCTACGACCCCGAAGCCCTGGTCGAGCCGGTGCGGATCGTTCGAAACTACGTCAAGACCGGCAACTTCGAAGATCCGGACACGGACCCGTACGTATTCGTCGAGTGCCTCCAGACGATCTTCCCGATCGACGGCGTCGGCACGCCGATGTCGCCGGGCGCCGCGTTCGAGTACGAGATGCTGGACATGTACGGACGCCCGTGGGGACAGCTCTGGGAACGGTACTTCGAGCAGGGCATGGAACGGCCGGAAGAGGAAGACATCTTCAGCTTCGATTAGGCGGGATGGGGGGACAAATGAAACGTCATGTCAAAGTGGTCGCTCTGAGCGGCGCGGCGCTGGCCGCCACGGCCGTGCTGGCCGCCTCCGTCGAGGCGCATCACTCCTTCGCGATGTACGATCTGCGTGCGACGCGGGTGTTCACCGGCGTGGTCACGCGCGTCGATCCGGCGCCGAACCACCTGCAGATCTTCTTCGCGCCGATGAACGAGGAACGCACGAACGTGGTGCGCGGCGACGACGGCGAGCCGATCGTCTGGTCCGTCGAAATGGGTCCGTCGGCGCAGATGGCCCGGCAGGGGATCTCGGTGAACACGTTCCCCCGGGGCACCGTCTTCAGCGTGGGCCTGCACCCGCTGCGGAACGGCGAACCGGCCGGCTCGCGCGAGGGGGGCCTGTTCCGATGTCCGGACCGGACCCCGCCCGAACCCGGGATGCACTGCGACTCGGTGGACGGGAACACGCTGAGCGGGAACGGAGAGCTGCCGACGCCGACGGAGTGACATCGCGGGTCTGACAGGACACGACCCACGTCCGGGCTTTCCTGGCGCCGCGACAGCGCCCTAGTCGAAGCTGAAGATGTCTTCCTCTTCCGGCCGTTCCATGCCCTGCTCGTGGTGTTCCCGCCAGATCTCGGCCCACGGCCGCCCGAACATGTCGGGCACCGTGTACTCGATGACTGTGCCGGGCGACACCGGCGTGGCCAGGCCGCCCAGGGGGTAGATCGACGGCGTGCACTCGATGAACGTGTAGGGGTCGCCCTCGGCGAAGCCGCCGATCCGGTCCAGGTTGCGCACCATCCGGACCGGCTCCACCAGCGCCTCCGGGTCGTAGAAGATCCCCTCGTGGTTGAGGCCGACGAAGTTCCCGTCCGCGTCGCGGTTCGGCGTGTAGATCTCGACGGTCTGCAGCCGGTTCGAGAACTCGGGGTTGCCGTGGACCTTCCAGCCCTGGATGTTCGACGTCCACGTGATCAGCGTGTCCCCATCCCAGAAGCCGATCGTCTCCCCGTACCACTGCGGCACGTCGGCGCCGAGCCGCGGCACGGCGCCGTCCATGTCGAACACGCGCCCGACGTGGATGTTCGTGATGAAGTTGTCCGCGTCGCCGGCCAGGAACTGCACCAGTTCGGGCGTGACCAGGACCGAGTGGGGCTGGTTCGTGACGCCGTGGTAGTGCCAGCGGCGCATGAATCCTTCGGGCCAGCAGTACTGGGCCGGCCACTGCGGCGCGTTCGTGCGGCCCTGGTGATAGGCCTCCTGCACCATGCGCGTCCGGTACTCGTCGGTCAGCAGCGAAAGAATCGTCGGAAACTGGTTCCAGAAGAGCTCCGCGTACCAGTTCTGGCCGCGGGGCCAGACGTAGCGCCCGCTCCACTCGCCCGGCACTGTGGCGTAGGTGTGCTCGGTGGGACCGCCGCGCCCGCGCGTCTCATCCATCAGCGCCGCGTAGTGTTCCCGGGCCGTGGCGAACGGGTAGGGGCTGACGATGGCCTCGCGCGGGTAGTCCCGGTCGCAGTATCCCCAGGCGGCCGTCCGCGGCGGGTCGTCGCCGATGGCGCCGCTGGCCCACTGCGCCTCCACGGCGAACGGGCTGTTGCACCGGAAATAGCGCGGATCGCTCCACAGCTCGCGGTCGGCGTAGAAGTCCTCCGAGGTGAACAGGTCGATGGGGAGCGGCTCGACGCCGTCGGGGACCGCGCCGTTCCAGGCGGATCCCTCTTCCGAATACACGACTTCGCCGCCGGGGCCCGGCACGGCCAGCCGGGACGGGCCGACCATCGCGTCCCTGGGCGGATACGCTTCGATCGTCGCCCGCTCGGCCGGCGTGGGCGCGGGTATGGCCAACGCCAGCGGCGCCGCGCGTCCCACGCTCTCGAACCCGATGTCGGCCACCTGCTGCGCCTCCAGGGCGGCGCCCGTCAGAAGCACTGCAGCGACGGGCAGAACGAGAACCTTCGGCATCGGTTTCTCCATGGGAAGTTCCTCCCGGTTCTGTCGACGTTCGGTTAACATCACGGGAATCGAGTCGGGGGGAGAATCGTGCAACAGAATCCCGCGTATCCGCAAGAGCAGATGCACCGCATCGCCTACACGCAGCTCACGGTCGGTGAGATCGACGAGAAGCTGGCCGCCGCGGCCGACGGACCGTCCAGCGTATCGGTGCTGTCCGACGTGTTGGCCGGCCGCACGCTCCGCATCGTCACCGACAACGGTCCCACTCTCGGCTACCGGTTCGACGACGGCCGGCGCCTCGAGCTGTCCGAGAACGACGGCCCCGCCGCCGGCGTTGGGTACGGCGCGCTGACGCTGGACCACGTGACGTTGTTCTCGCACATGGTTCCCGGCGCCCAGCGCGGCTACAACGTCATCGTCGACGAGGACACCGGCCTGGCGACCGTATTCGAGGTCTGGTTCAGCGGCTTCGTCGACAACCGCGAGGTGCAGCGCGAGGTGTACTTCGGCTACGTCGAGAGCGGCGGCGAGCCGCCGCCCGAGGCGCGGCATTCCCGTACGAACCGCGTCGAGGGCAAGGGCTTCTACTGGAGGCAGGACACGGGCGTCGAGACGCTGGAGTTCTATCCGTCGACGTTCTATTCCAACTTCGTCGAGCTCACGCGCTTCGGCGGCGAGCTGGGTTTCTGCGGCCCGTCCGATTACGTCAAGATCAATGACGATCTCTACGTCTACTCCCGCACCGAGTGCGAGTTCTCGGGCACGATGACGCTCTACGTGATGGACGTGAACCGCGTCGAGCAGGTGGGCGTGCGCCTGGGCTTCGACGCGGCCGACGCACTCGAGTACTACGTGTTCCGCGGCAGCGGCGAGTGGCTGGGACAGATCGCGCAGTTCGAGGCGTTCGGCGACGTGGCCGGGGCCGCCCCGCCGTCGGACGAGAAGGGCGCGCGCCGCGTCTATCGGCCGATGCGCAACGACTGGACGATGACCGAGGCCGAGGTCCGCGCCGTGACCGACGCGTCGGTCTTCCCCGGGCCCAGCGCGATGGCGGGCAACAAGAGCCCCGTCAGCGGCTTCCTCGCGGACCGGGCGCTGACGCTGCGTTTCGACAACGGAAAGGCGGTCGAGTACCGCTTCGACGACATCCAGACGCTCCGGTGGCGCTGGGAGGGCGAGAGCGCGTGGCGCGAGCAGCGCTACGAGTCGTGGGAGTCGGCGCCCGGCGTTATCATGTTCGGCCACCTGCTCGCGGGCGAGCCCGACCACGACTGCCTGAAGGTCGTGGCCGACTTCGACCACGGCCTCGCGACGGCCATCCACGGCACGATCGGCACGCCCTACATCGCCAACGAGGCCGCGGCCGAGACCTGGTTCGGCGTCGTCGAGACGGACGCATCGACACCGCCCCGATATCGCCGGCACGCGTTCACCGACGAGCTGGTCGGCCGCGCGCTGACATGGAACTACTCGCCCGGACTGACGTCGATGCACCTGTACACGACGCCCCATTCGCTGTCGTGGATCATCTTCGGCCAGGACGGCGCGGGCGGCATGGAATGGAGCGGCCCGGCGTCGTACGTCAAGATCCGCGACGATCTCTACCTGGCCTACTGGCTTGAAGAGGCGTGCAACGGTACGCTCGGGACGATACTCGTCAACATGCGGACGATGCACGACTGCGGCATCGGTTACAGTTGCGGCCGGAACGGGTTGAGGCTGAGCGCCATCGGCGCGCACGCGCGCCACGCGGGACGCTTCGACGTCGCCCGGTTCTACCGGGACCGGGCCTGAGGTGCACACCATGGATGCGAACAACCGACCGACGCGTCGCCGGTTCCTTTCGACGGCGGGCGCCGCCTTGTCCGCCCCGCTCGCCGCGGCGGGCGCGTACGCGGCTACCGGCCCCGAGGCCGTGGGCGTCTCGCCCGACGAACACCGGACACGGCTCGAGGACGTCAATGCGATTCGCGCTCTGTACCGGGACTACGCCCGCCGCGTCAATCACGGGGCGTCCGACGGGGCCATCGACGCGAACGTCCACCGGCTGTCGGCCGGCGGCTTCGGCGAAGACGACGCGATCGCTCTCTCCCCGGACGGCCAAACGGCCGCGGGCGTCTTTCACTGCGTCGTGCATAGCCGGACGCCGATCGAGACCGACTGCACGCTCGTCGACATGGCGCGCGCCCAGGGCGAAGGCTACGTCGAGCGATCGCAACCCTCGGTGATCGAAGCCGAATTCATCAAGGAAGACGGCGCCTGGAAGATCCGGAGCGTCACCCGTCGCCCCGCCTAGCGCCCGAACGTGCGCGGACATCCCGTGCTCCACGATCGGGTATCATTACGTGCCATCGCGTACGCTCAACCCAGGAGGACCCGCAACGTGAATCGCCCTGCCACCCTCGCCATCGTGTGGGCCGGGATGCTCGGCGCATCGCTGAGCCTGGCGGCCCAGGACCTGGTCATCACCAACGCCCGCATCCTCGACGGCAACGGCGGCGTCATCGCCGACGGCAGCGTCGTCGTCGAGGACGGCCGGATCGCCGCGATCGCTGCCGGCGACGCCGACGGACCCGAAGGCGCGCTCGTCGTCGACGCGCAGGGCCGGACCCTGATGCCCGGCTTCATCGACGCCCACCGGCACATCATCACCGGACCCTCGGGGCCGTGGCTGGAGAACCAGGCCGCCGACCGCATGCGCGAATTCCTGGAGGCGGGCTTCACCTCCGTGCAATCGGGCGGCGGCGACCCGGCGGCCCAGGTGGAGTTGCAGCGGCGGATCGAGGTAGGCGAGATCGAGGGGCCCCGCATCGTGACGGCCGTGTTCACCCAACTCGCCGCGCCGGCCCCCGGCGGCGGAGGCGGCGGCCGGGGCGGCGACCCGGCGCGCACCGACACCGCCCGGCCCGGCTTTCGTCCCACCGACGCGGCGCCTCGCATCCCCGAGGACGAGGTTCGCGCCTTCGTCCGAAACCAGGTCGAAGCCGGGATCGACGCCATCAAGGCCGTGATCCTGGTGACGCCGGGCGGGCCCGAGGCCGAGACCCTGGCCATTGTCGTGGACGAGACCGAACGCCTGGACGTGCGCAGCATCACCCACGCCACCAGCGTCCAGGACACGGTGGCCGCGGTGGAAGCCGGCACGCATGTCCTCATGCACACGCCGCACACCGATCTGATGGACCTGGAGACGGCCCGAATGGTCGCCGAGTCGGGCATCCCGATGGTGTCGACGCTGGGAGTCTTCACGCCGACCTTCGCCGAGGACAACCAGGCGATTCGCGCGGCGACCGGCTTCGACAACGAGCCGCGGTTTCGGGATCTGCTGCCCTACCCCGAAAACGCCGAGCCCTGGTACAGCGCGGGCCAGGGAGGGATCAACGCGAGGCTCTTCTGGAACGCCGGCGGCGTCTACGCGTTCGGAACCGACACGACGTACCTTCCCAGGGACACCCTGCAGCAGGAGCTGACCGCTCTGAACGTCGTCTTCTCGCGGCAGGACATCGTCCAGATCCTGACGAAGAACGCGGCCGCGGCCATCGGGCGCGGCGACGACCTCGGAACGCTGGAGGTCGGAAAACTGGCCGACCTGGTGCTCGTCGACGGCAACCCGCTCGCCGAGCTCTCGGACCTGCTGAACGTGGTCCTGGTCATCCGCGACGGGCGCATCGTCGTCGATCGGATGTAGCCGGCGTCGTCCGCGGTCATTCCCGGAGAAACGATGACCGATTCCTCAGATAACCGTGTGCTCGTCACCGGCGCCAGCGGCCAGATGGGCCGCCGGGCCGTCGAGTTGCTGCTCGAAACGCACGCCGGCCGCCTGATCGCCGCGACACGCACGCCGGAGACGCTGGACGCGCTTCGAGACAAGGGCGTCGAGGTGCGGCGGGCCGACTTCGACGATCCCGCAACGCTGGAGGCGGCGTTCACCGGCGCCGACCGCATGCTGCTCATCAGCACGGACGCGCTCGAGACACCGAACCGGCGTCTCACCCAGCACCGGAACGCCGTCCGGGCGGCCGAGGCCGCCGGCGTCCGCCACGTGGTCTACACCTCGTCGGCGGCGCCGGTCCCGACCCCTGAAAGCTCGCTGATCAACGACCACTACTGGACCGAGCACGCGCTCGGCGCCAGCGGGCTCGACTGGACGATCCTCAGGAACAGCCTGTACACGGACTTCCTCCTGCTGAGCCTGCCCCAGGCCGTCGCATCGGGCCAACTGTACTCGGCCACCGGCGGCGGCGCCCGGAACTACGTGACGCGCGAGGACTGCACCCGGTCCGCGGTGGGCGCGCTGGTGTCCGCCACCGGCCGCAGCATCCACGACATCACCGGTCCCGCCCCGTTGACGCAGGACGACGTGGCCGCCATCGTCAGCGAGTTGACCGGCCGTCCCCTCGCCCACACGGCCCTACCGGCCGATGCCCTCCGCGAGGGCATGATCGGCGCCGGCGTGCCGCCGTTCATGGCCGACGCCCTCACCGCCTTCGACGTGGCCTGCGCCCGGGGTTACAGCGCCATCCGGACGTCGAGCGTCGAAGCGCTCAGCGGCCGGCCGCCCACGGCCGTGCGGGATTTCCTGGCGGCGAAGATCGATGCGTTGACGTCGGCGAACTGAAACCGAGACGGCCGGTCTCTCCATCCGCACCACACGGGAGGCGACGCATGGTTCCCCAACCACTCATCGCGGTCAAGGACGTCGAGGCGAGCAGCCTGTGGTACCAGCAACTGCTCGGATGCCGCAGCGGGCACGGCGGGGCGGAATACGAGCAATTGATGCACGGTGACCGCTTGGTCCTCCAGCTCCACCACTGGGAAGCGGACGCGCATTCCTTCCTGGGGAACCCGGAGTCGAAGCCGTACGGTAACGGCGTGCTGCTCTGGTTTCAGACCGACGCGTTCGACGCCGCCATCGAGCGGGCCCGCGCGCTCGGCGCCGAGATCCTGGAAGAACCGCACGTCGATACCAACGCCAACCACCGCGAGTGCTGGCTGCGCGACCCCGACGGTTACGTGATCGTGCTGGCCGGGGCGTACGGAGACGTCTGAGAGCGTCGACGCATCCGGCCGTCGTCGGTGGACCCTGGGTCAATCGATCGCGTGCCGCTCCAGCAACTGCCGTGCGATGATCAGCCGCTGGAGTTCGTTCGTGCCGCCCCCGATCAGGAGCAGGGGCGCGTCCCGGTAGTGGCGCTCGACGGGAAAATCCGTCGAGAAACCGTTGCCGCCCAGGATGCGCATGGCCTCCAGCGAGACTTCCGACGCCGTCTCGGTGGCGAACAGCTTCGCCATGCCCGCTTCCAGATCGCACCGCTCGCGGCGGTCCTTCTTCGCCGACGCGGAATAGACCAACAGGCGCGAGGCCTCGATCCGGGTCGCCATCTCGGCCAGCTTGTTCTGGATCGTCTGGTGCTGGGCGATCGGCTTCCCGAAGGTGCGGCGCTGCTGCGCGTACCGGATGGCCTCCTCGAACGCCGCGCGCGCCACTCCCAGGCCCCGCGCGGCGATGTTCAGCCGCTCGGCTTCCAGACCCGTCATCACCTGCTTGAAACCGGCGCCCTCGACGCCGCCGACGAGATTGGCCGCCGGGACGGGAAAGTCGTCGAAGTGCAGGTCAACGGTCTCGACGGTCTTGTATCCCACCTTGCCGATGTCGCGGCCCACGGTCAGCCCGGGTTCCCCCTTCTCGATGACGAACGCGCTCATGCCGCGGTGCGCCGGGGAGGCCGCGGGATCCGTCTTGGCGAGCAGCAGAAAGACCTGCCCGTGCCGAC
>JAJEDW010000280.1 GCA_022821265.1 Acidobacteriota bacterium | reverse complement strand
GGTCAGGAACAACCGCTCGCCGTATTCCTCCGGCCGCTGGGTCGGCACGCCGAGCGAGTCGTCGCTGGTGTAGGTGCCCTGGAGATCCGGGTCTCCCCACGGCGTCCGGGGCGCCGTGTAGTCGCTCTCCTCGGCCAGTTGCGCGCCCATCGAGCCGCCGGCCGGCGTCTGGGCCACCGCCACCGCCGCCGACAACACGGCGCTGACAAGCGACAGCGAGATTCGGAACGATCGGCTCATCGGTCCCTCCTGATGACGCATTAGTTACTCGAACCCACGGCCGGAGTCAACGTCGGGAACTCCTGTCGCAGTCGAGACGCACGCTCGTCTTTCGCCCGCCCTCGACCCACGGCCTCAGATCCCCAGCGATTCCAGGATGCGGTCGTCGTCGCGCCACTTGCGGCGCACCTTGACGTGCAGTTCCAGGTGGACTCGACCATCGAGCAGGGCCTCGATGTCGCGGCGCGCGGCGGTTCCCGCCCGCTTCAGGAGTTCCCCGCCCCGTCCGATCACGATGGCCTTCTGCGAGTCCCGCTCGACGTAGATCGACGCGTGGATCCGGGCACGGTCCTCGCCTTCCTGGAACCGGTCGATCACGACGGCCGTGGCGTGGGGCAGTTCCTGCCGTGTTTCCAGGATCAGCTTCTCGCGGATGATCTCCGCCGCAAGGAACCGTTCGGGCCGGTCGCTGATCTGGTCGGGCGGATAGTACATGGGCCCGGCCGGCAGATACCGGTAGATCAGGCCCCGCAGCTCTTCCACGCCGTCGCCCTTGAGCGCGGAGACCGGAACGATCTCGTCGAACGCCGAGGCCGTCCGGTAGTGGTCGATCATCGGCAGCAACGCCGGCTTCGCGATCCGGTCGATCTTGTTCAGCAACAGGAACCGCCGGGATCGGACGCGGCCGACCATCTCCAACGCGAAGCGCTCGCCGCTCCCGCGCGGCGCCGAGGCGTCGACCATGAGCATCACCAGGTCGACGCGATCCAGCGAGTCGACGACGGTGCGCATCATGCGCTCGTTCATCTTGTGGAGCGGCCGGTGAATGCCCGGCGTGTCGAGGAAGACGATCTGACCCCGCTCGTCGGAAGCGATGCCGTGAAGGGCCGTCCGCGTCGTCTGCGCCCTGGGAGCGACGATGGACACCTTGCGGCCGACCATCCGGTTCAACAACGTCGACTTTCCCGAGTTGGGGCGCCCCGCGATGGTCACGAAGCCGGATTTCCGGTTCGCCGCCGCGCCGCGGGCCGAGTCCGCGGCCATCAGCGCGCGCCGGCCTTCCGGGCCAGGGTCCGGATCCTCACGCTTCGGACCCGCTTGCGGTCCGCTTCGATCACCTCGATCGCGAACCCGTTGTGCCGGATCCGCTCGCCGGGCGAGGGCAGGCGGCCGAACAGCTCGACGACCGCGCCGCCGACCGTCGTGCACTCGGTCGACGGAAACACTTCGACGCCCAACTTGGCCTCCATCGCGTCCAGCTCCAGGCCGCCGGGAACGACGTAGCGCCCCGAGCCCTCGTCGCGAAGCGTCTCCGCGGTGGCCTCCGGACCGTCGTCGATCTCCCCGACGATCTCCTCGACGAGGTCCTCGATCGTGATCAGCCCCGAGATGCCCCCGTACTCGTCGACGACCAGCACCAGTTGCCGGGCCTGCCCCTTCATCTCCTCGAGCAGATCGTCGATGGGCTTGGTCTCGGGCACGAAGTGGGCCGGGCTCAGCAGCGGGCGCAGGTTCTCGGGCGGCTCGCTCGACTGGGTGGCTTCCAGCAGATCGCGTTCGTGGATGACCCCCTCGACGTTGTCGAGCTGGTCGCGATAGACCGGTATCCGCGAGTGGCGCCGCGCCACCACCAGGCGGACCGCGCGCTCCACGCTCCACGAGACGTCGGCCGCCACGATCTGCGTGCGCGGCGTCATGACCTCCAGCGCCCGCTTGTCGCCGAACTCCACCACGGACTGGATCATCTCGCCTTCGTCCTGCTCCAGGATGCCCTCCTCCTGGCCCACGTCGATGAACGCCCGGATCTCCTCCTCGGAGGACTCCTCCTCCTCGTCCTCCTCGACGGTCTCCCAGTGACGGAACCGGTTCAGGGTGGCTGTCATCACCCGGACCAGGGGCCGAAACACGTAGTACGAGATGGCGAGCAGCGGCGCCAACCGGGTGACGATGGCTTCAGGACCCCGGTGGGCGATCGCCCGCGGGATGAGCTGGCGGAAGGCCAGGACCAGGATCAAGGTGACGCCCGCGGCGGCGGGCAGCGCCGCGAGATGGGGAAGTCCCAGCGCGGTCGCCGTGCCGCTGAGCAGAACGGCCAACGCGATCAGCAGCGTCTGGATCGCGATGTGGACCGCCATCAGTGCTCCGGCCGGGTCTTCGAGCGCGGACGAAACGAACGCGCGGCGGCCTAGCCCGGGATTCTCGACGATGCGCCGCAGGGCGATCTTGCCCAGGTTGGCGAGGGCGAAATCCAGGACGGACATCAACAGGAGGCCCCCGACCAGGGCCAGGGCGAGCACGACGGGAAGCTCGATCAGCATCGGAGCTTGCGCCGCAGGCGCGTCTCCAGGGCGCGCATCTCGCCGTCGTCGGTTTCGTGATCGTAGCCCATCAGGTGCAGCAGACCATGCAAGGCGAGCCGCTCGACGTTGGTGTCCAGGCTCAGCGTCGCCGACCGACGAGCCTGATTATATGCGGTTTCCGTGGAGATGAGAATATCGCCGAGATAGTCGCCGCCGCCCGTGAACGACAGCACGTCGGTCGGCGCGGAAACGCCCCGGTATCGCCGGTTGTAGCGTTCGATGACCGAGTCGCTGACCAGCACGACCGTGAAGGGCCGGTCGGTCTCCAGGTGCGAGGTCAGACGGTCCAGGAAGCCGAGAATCCGGCCGCGATCGACGCGGTGCTTGCGTTGGCGGTCCAGGAGCGCG
>JAJEDW010000180.1 GCA_022821265.1 Acidobacteriota bacterium | reverse complement strand
GTGGGTGTACTATTCGTTTACGAACCCGGCCACCGGCCGCGCCGAGCCCAAGGCGTCCTACTTCCGGGCGATCGACTGGGACGGGACGCCGGCCGTGATCGGCGCGGGCATCTACAGCCGGGACCTGCCGGGCACCTGCCTGCCCGGCGAGGTGCACGCCATGGGCCTGGAGTCCCACCCCTCCCCCCGGCGGCTGGCCGAGTTCGTCCGCTGCGCCGCCATGGAGCTGGAATCGAAGGGCTACTTCGCCGGCCGGTCCCTGGCCAGCGACGCGCGCTGGCGGGGCCCGTCGACCTACGTGTTCGGCATCGACGCCTACGGCAACACGGTCTTCACCGGCGACCCCGGCGGCCCATGGTTCGGCGGGCCGGTTTCGGAACTGAACACGAACGCGGACGGGCCGTTCCTGGGCCGCGACGTCATCGGCGTCGGCGACACGTTCGGCGAGACGTACCTCTACTACACGGCCCGCAACCCGGCCACCGGAACGCTCCAGCGGAAGACGACGTTCGTCAAGAGGGTCGTCGTCAACGGGCTGCCGATCCTGCTGGCGTCCGGCTACTACGCGGACTGATCGCCCGTGGCCGCGGCGCGCACCGCGCCGGACGGCCGCCCCTTCGACGGGGAGGGGCCGCGGGACTCCTCCCTGTGTTGCGTTCGGGCGGGCAGGGTCGCCTGCCGACGCGGCGGCTGGCGCCGCCTTGTCCATCCGCGGCGAGGACGCCGCGGATACGATCGGTCCTTCCTGAACGGTGGGGACGAGGCGATGCCGGTGATGGTGGAGGCGTGGAGCGACGAACCTCCACCCCCAGACCGCGCCGTAGCTCGGGTCGGCTGCGGCGTGGCGGCCCTCCGCCGCGCGTTGGAGGAGATGGCGGCGAGCAGTCGCCGGGGCGCGGCTTTCCTGCTCGCGTTCGGGACTCCAAACAGGCCCGTCTTGACAGGCTTTGCATTGACGGTATAGCGTGAATCAAGGGTCGGTGACAGGCGGTTCCAACGAGTACTCCGGTTAAGGACGGCATCGGGACATTTCCAACGAGCGTGAATGTCGGCGGTAGGCTTGTCGCGACGGCTTGGCATCGTCGCAGCGAACGGAAAATGGAACACCGCGACCGCTCCTTAAACGGGGAGGCCGCTCATCCGTCGGGAGTTCTCCACATCAGCGACACTGCGAACGTTCCCCGACCACCGACCACGCAAGACAGTGCGCGTGAGTGGGCCACAACCCGCCTCAGGGCGATCGAAGAGATGCTGGACGCCGATGGCCTAACCATCATCTCCCCCATGCAAGTCGGCGTGGAACACCGTGCCAAGGTCGCTATCGAAGCTCGGGAAGGCCGGAGAGACAACCTGTTCGTCATACTCGACACACCCGGCGGGGTAGTCGAGGTTGTCGAGCGTATTGTCCGTGTCCTCAGGCACCACTACGCGGAGGTCAAGTTCATCGTTCCAGATCGAGCCATGTCGGCGGGGACGGTGTTGGCCATGTCCGGCGACGACATCTTGATGGACTACCACTCTTGTCTCGGGCCTATAGATCCCCAACTTGTCCGAGACGATCACTTGGTCCCTGCCCTCTCGTACTTGACGCAATACCAGAATCTCATCGAAAAGAGCAGGACGGAGGAGCTGTCGACTGCGGAACTGATACTGCTGCAGAAACTCGACTTGGCGGAACTCCATCAATTCGAGCTTGCGCGCGACTTGTCGATCGACCTCCTGAAACGCTGGCTCACGAACTACAAGTTCAAGGATTGGGAGATAACCGAGACGCGACAGATTCCCGTGACCGAGCAGATGAAGCAAGATCGCGCCAGCCGCATTGCTCATCAGTTGAATGATCAGGCGCGTTGGCTGACGCACGGGCGCGGAATCGACATGAGAACCTTGCAGGAAGAGCTTGGCATCAAGATCGATGATTTCGGCCGTCAACCCGAGCTGAAAAAGGCTGTTTGGGACTATTTCTGGTTCTTGAAGGACCATATGGTGCAGACTGGCACTCAGTCGTTTGTCCATACCGTCCTCTTTTTTTGACGTCGTGAACGGCAGGTAGCCAATGGATCACGATTATCCGGACGACATTCTCAAGAAGAACCCCGCCATCGATCGAACCGCGGTGGAACGTTGCAGGAAAGCCGTGAAGCAACTCGCCGATGTCGGGATCACGGTCGGCGGCTATCGGCTGGAACCCGCGCTCGGCGGCCCGAGCATCAAGAACCCCGAGCAGTCGCTGTCGAGGAGCGCGCGCGTCGACCGATAGCCGGCCTTTCCGGACATCTCCCGCCCTCACGTGTTTTCCGATCGCCCGCGTCGGCGATCACGGTGATCCCCCGCGTCGCGCGGCGGCTTCGGATTCCGAGCCGGTCATCGGACGATACGGACCGTTCGCGTTCGGGACCGTCGGTCGGCTTCTCGACGGATCGATCTCGAGTCGTTTCCGAACGGCCCTCGCATCGGGAGTCCGTGTGCGTACAGGCCGAGCGCCGGGCACGCCAGGCCGGCGCGCAGGAGGGGCCAGCCGCCCTACGCGCTGCGATCGCGAACTCTGTCCGTCCCCCGTTCCGGTATAATGGGCCAGCCCTTCCCGGAATAGCGGAGTCCCAGCACATGACGAACGGAGCAGCGGAACTCGATGCCGCGCCGGAAGGCGTGGACGCGCGCCTGCGTGCCGTCGAGCAGGCCGTTGTCCGCATCCAGGCGACGCTGGATTCGGAGTTCCCCCGGTTACGCGCCGAAATCGGTCAGCTCGAGTCCGGAGTGGACGCGAAGCTTGCCTCGTTCGAGACCCGGATCATGGAGAAGCAGACCTCGACGACGCGGTGGCTGGTGGCCATCGTCGTGGGCGCGTTGGCCACGATGGCGCTGGTCTGATCGCCGGGCCCGCGGTCCGGCTATTCCCCGGCCGGTTGCCCGGCCGGCTGCCCGGCCGGCTGGCCGGCCGGCTGTTGGACAGGCATCACCGGCAGCGACGTGAAGACGCCGGCGCCGGGATCCATTTCCAGGGCGATGGCCGTGAACCGGCCGCCGTCGGCGGCGGTGCACCGCACGTACCCGTCGAAGTCCGTCGTGTCGGCCGCCGGGAACGCCCGATCGATCGTCCACGACGTCTGCCCGCCGGCGGCGAGCGACACGCTGGCCGAGTCCTGGAGGATCCCGTGGCGGAACAGCTCGCAGCGCACCAGCCCGGGGGCGGGTTCCGGGTTGTGGATGGCGATGCCGGTGGTGAGGCCGCCTTCCCGCCGGCGCGCCGGCATCAGGGCGTCGGCGAGGGGCTCCGCCGGCGCCGTCACGGCCTGGCCCACGCCGGGCAGGTCGAAGCGCAGCATCCCGCCGACGGGGCCTTCCGAGACCACCGTGACCGACCCGGTCGCCAGCGCCCCCCGGCCGTGGGTGGGGATCCTCAGCACGCCCAGCGGCGCCATCGCCTCCGTCGCCGTCAGCCGGCCGTCGCCGCGGACTTCCAGCGCGCCCTCCACGTCGACGAGCGATTCGGGGGCGATCGGGCCGCCGTCGGGATCGAAGAACTCGATCACGGGCCGGCTCGGCGGGACGGGCCCCTCGAAGGGGCTGCGCGCCGGCCCGGACGTTCGGGTCTCCAGGTTGACGAACGCCAGCTCGGACACCAGCGCGTCCCCGTTGGCGAAGTGCGGGAAGCCCAGCGCCGCCGCGCCGCCGCCCCGCCGGACGGGCGAGACCGGGACGGCCGTGAAGACGCGCGCTCCCGGGTCCAGCTCCAGGACCGTGGCGGTGAACCGGCGGAGCCCGGAGAATGTGCAGCGCACGGCCCCGTCGAAGGCCGCGGTGTCGGCGGCGGGGAACGCGCCGTCGACGGTCCAGGACGTCTGCCCGTTGGCCGCCAGTTCGAAGTTCGCGGAGCCCAGCGGCCCGCCCGCGCCGAGCAGCTCGCAGACGACGGTCCCGGCCGTCGATTCCAGGTTGCGGAGGGCGACGCCGGTCGTGACGCCGCCTTCGCGCCGCCGCACGGGGAACACGGCGTCGGAGAGGGCCGGGCCCGGTCCCGCGACGGCCTGGCCGATGTCGGGATGGGCCAGCCGCAGCATCCCGGCCGTGGGGCCGTTCGAAACCACCTGGATCGAGCCCGTGGCGAGCGCGTCTCCGCCGCGGGTCGCGATCCGCCACTCCCGGAGCGGGTCGAGCGCGAACGTTCGCACCAGGCCGCCGTCGTCGCGCACGGCCACGTAGTCGACCGTGTCCACCACCGATGAGGCCGCCGCCCGGCCGACCGTGTCGTTGAAGTGGACGACGGGCTCGATCGGCTCCTCGCCCACGTTCACCAGGACCAGCTCCGAGGTGTAGCCGCCGCCGTCGGCGAAGTGCGCGAAGTCCAGGACCACGCGCGCCCGGGAGGACGTGGGACCGCCCCCGCCCCCAGTGCCCGCGCCGGTCCCCGTGTTCGTCGAGTCCGCCTTCACGGTCACCGGCAGCGAGCGCGTCACGCTCAGGCCGTCGCCGTCGACGGCGCGGACGGTCACCGTCGCCGTGCCGGCCGCCTTCGGCGTCAGCCGCAGCATCGACCCGGTGATGGCGGCCTCCACCCGGCCGGGGTCGCGCGACAGCGCCGTGTAGCTCAGCGTGTCGTCGTCCGGGTCGTCGAAGCCGCCGGCCATGTCGATGGTCATCGCGGCCTCGCCCGCCGTCAACTCCGGCGCCGTCAGCGTCCCCGTCGCCGTGGGCGCCCCGTTCCGGCTCGCCGCCGGGACGTCCACCGCGTCCACCGCGCCGGGCGCCATCACGATGCCCGAGCCCGAATCGCGGTCCGCGCCGGTGGCCTCGATGTCGAGGGCCGACCCGTTCATGGCCGAGCGCAGCGCCGACAGCGTGACGTTGGCGGGGCCGCCGGCCGCTTCCAGCATCAACGCCGCGATGGCCGCCGCGTGCGGCGCCGCGGCCGAGGTGCCGTAGAACGGCGAGAACCCGGGCGTGGAGGTCGTCACCCCGTCGGCGGCCGCCAGGTCCGGCTTGTTCCGGACCCGCCCGCCGGTGGAGGAGAAGTTCCCGGCCGTGACGGGCGTGCCGTCGGCCTCGTAGAAGATCCGGCGGGGCCCGTCCGAGCCGAACGTCTCGACCGACTCCGTGCCCTGGAAGGCGCCGGTGGAGGGCGCCCGGACGGCGGCCACGGCCACCGCGTCGGCCGCCGCCGAGTGGCCGAAGATCTTGCCGGCCGTGGAGTGCTCCAGCGCCCCGCGCCCGTAGTCGAGGCGCAGGTAGCGGTCGGCGGCGCCGGTGTTCTTGACGATGAGGACGCGCGCGTCGGCGTACTCGCCGGAGCAGGCGCCGGATATGGCCTCGATGGGGTCCTGAGTGCCGTCCTGCGTGCCGGTCGACGCGGCCAGCACGTTGTCGTCCGCATCGACGATGAACAGGTCGTAGTCGTTGGCCGAAGCCCCGTCGGGGTCGGACCATTTCAGGAAGAAGTGGCTCGTCGTCTCCCTCCGGACGTCGTTGTAGGTGTCGCCGCCGCCGAAATCGTGGACCATGCCCACCGGCTCACCGTTCACGGTGATGGTCCCGCCCGCGTCGAAATCGCCTTCCCAGACGCTGGACGTGCCGTCGTTCAGGTTCCCGCCGTTGCCGGCCGAGGTGAAGTAGTAGCAGCCTTCGGCGGTGGCCGTGCCGATGGCGCGGGCGATGACGTCGTCCTGGAACGCCGACGCCGTCAGGTACCCGATGTCGTCGACGATGACGTCGGCGCCGGCCCGGCACAGGTTCCGGATGTTCCGCGCCATCTGCGCCCGCCCGCCGCCGCCGTCGGCGAAGTACAGCTCGGCGCCCGGCGCCAGGTCGTGGACGATTTCCAATAGGGCCGTCCCCTCGTCGCCCGAGCTCCGCCCGCCGCACCGCAACGGGAACGAGCCGCCCGCTTGTCCGGGCAGCACGGTCACCCGCGACGCGACGTCGCCGGTGGCCTGACGGGCGGCGAGCGTCTCCACGCCGTCGGAGATGACGCCGACGCCGATGCCCGCGCCGTCCACCCCGTGGGTCTGCCGCGCCGCGCCGGCCCGGTGGGCCGTGTCGCCCTCGGAGGCGTCGACCGCGCGCGTCGAGAGCTCGTCGGCGAAGGCCGCGGTCCGGAGCGCCTGGCGCGTGACGGCCTCCTCGGCCGGCCGGATGAAGCGGACGGCCTCCATGGCGGCCAGCGGCTCGACGGCGGCGGCGGGCAGCCGCGCCCGGACGGCGTCGTACTCGGGGACGCTGTTGACGACGTCGCCGCCCAGCTCGACGATGCGGTCCAGGAGGTCGCCGGTGACCGTGGCGCGGACGTCGACCAGGACGGGGGCCATGGCGCGGGCGATTCCGTCTTGCGGGGGGCTTGTGGGGGCGGCGTCCAGGAGTTGGGAGCTGATCTTGCGCTGGGCGGGCGTGCGGGCGGCCTTGGCGGCGAGCTGGGCTTCGATCTGCAGGATGGTGTGTTCGGGGAGCGGGGATCGCTGTTGGTCCGGGAGGGGGAGGGTGAGCAGGAGGATGAGGAAGAGGGGGGAGTAGCGGGATGGTGGGAGCTTGGGCATGGGTTTGGGGGATGATAGCGGGGGGTCGGGGGATG
>JAJEDW010000091.1 GCA_022821265.1 Acidobacteriota bacterium | reverse complement strand
TACGATTTCGCGCTCTGCCACCTCGGGATCGCGCGCCATTGTCCGAGGAAACGGGATCCCGTCAAGTGCCGGGCCTGTCCGATCCGTCCCGTCTGCAGGCTATGAGCCGCGCGCCGTCGCCGCCGTATCCGATTCGGCAGTGACGGGGTTCCGCAGCGTACCGATTCCTTCGAGTTCGATCTCGACCGTGTCGCCCGGCTTCAGGAACACCGGCGGCCGTCGCTTGAATCCCACCCCGCCCGGCGTACCGGTCGCGATGATGTCGCCCGGCTCCAGCGTCAGTCCTTCGGAAACGAACGCCACCAACTCCGGCGCCTTGAAGATCATGTGCCGCGTGTTGGAGGTCTGCAGCGTCGTCCCGTTGATGCGAAGGCGGATATCCAGCCCGTCGCCGTCGCCCAACGCGTCCGGCGTCACCAGTACCGGTCCGATGGGGAGGGCCGCGTCGAAGGACTTGCCGCGAACCCACTGGCTGTCCTTCATCTGAAGGTCGCGCGCCGTGACGTCGTTCACGATCGTGTACCCGGCGATGAAGTCTTCCGCCCGCCCGGCCGGAACGTGACGGGCCTTCCGGCCGATGACGACGGCCAGTTCCGCCTCGTAGTCGATGCGGTCGCTGATGGAC
The DNA here is from genome assembly GCA_022821265.1 of Acidobacteriota bacterium. Taxonomy (GTDB): domain Bacteria; phylum Acidobacteriota; class Terriglobia; order 20CM-2-55-15; family 20CM-2-55-15; genus JAJEDW01. Next base: position 5,281 of record JAJEDW010000091.1, on the reverse strand, counting down.
GGAATGACGATCGGGTCCCCCGGTCCGGTGATCGTGTTGGCCCACATCGCGAACAGGATGGGTTCGTCGGGCTCGTCCATACCGAATTCCTCGGCGTGATCGTGATAGTTGAGCCCGGTCCCGATGATCTTCTCGGGGCGCGTCACCGGCGCGAGGTAACGGATGGCGCCGGCAGCGACGCTGTTGTCCTCGATCACGTCGGAAGCGAGTCCCAGGACACTCGCTCGAAGCGCCCGCAGACCGCCCGGGGATCGGATCGCGTCTTCCAGCCGGCTCCCCGGCGGCGGGTGGATCTGGCCTTTCCCGCCCGCGGCGGTCAGGTCGAGAACGCCGTCGGCCATTTCGACGCCGATGCGCGTTCCGGCGTCCCCGGACCTGGAAAAACTGATGAACTTCATTGTGCCTCCGTCCGATCGGGAAAATGCCCGGCGCCCATTGACAAGCCCCGGCCGGCTGCCATCTATTCTATGGGGCGGCGGCATCGACATGAGCGACTACATCGAGTTCAGCGGCGTGTGCAAGGCTTTCGACGACCAGGTCGTTCTCGACGACGTGACGTTCGGCGTCGAGACGGGGACGACGTTCGCGATCCTCGGACCCAGCGGCGTCGGCAAGAGCGTACTGCTGAACCACGCCGTCGGTTTCCTGGCGCCGGACGCGGGCGAAGTGCGCGTCGCGGGCCGCAACCTGCGCGGGATGACCGACAGGGAGTTGGCCGAAATCCGCAAGAAGGTCCAGCTCGTGTTCCAGTCGGGCGCGCTCTTCGATTCGCTGACCGTGTCGGAGAACGTCGCGTTTCCGCTCATGGACACCGGCCTCGGCGAGGACACCGTCGAAGCGCGGGTCGCCGAGAAGCTGCGGCTGGTCGAGGTGGAGCACCTGGCCGACAAGATGCCGTCGGAGCTGAGCACGGGCATGAAACGGGCCGTGGCCATTGCCCGGGCACTCGCGGCCGAGCCCGACGCCATCCTTTACGATGAGCCGACGACCATGGTCGATCCGCTCCTGTCGGCGACGATCAACAACCTGATCAAGAAGATGCAACTTCAATTGGGCTTGACGCAGATGGTCGTGACGCACGACATCGCCAACTGCGCCGAGAAGGTGGCCGACCGGGTCGCGCTGCTCCACCGCGGCCGCTTCGTCTTCAACGGCACGATCGAGGAGTTGTACCGCTCCGACGACCCGGTGGTTCGAGAATTCGTCGACGACGACAGCTACCGGGTCGAAAGGGGCGAGCCCCGCGTGGAGGCGTCCGGTCCGTAGAATGAAACCGCTGGTGATATTCGACCTCGACGGAACGCTGGCCGACTCCAAGAGGGACCTGTGCGCATCCGTCAACCGGGTCCGGTCCGAGTTCGGGATGGGACCGCTCGGAGACGACACCATCGCGGCCATGGTCGGCGACGGCGTGGCGGCCCTGATCGCGCGCGCGTTGGCCGGGGCGTCCAACGGCGACGCCAAAGCCGGCGTGCCCATGTTCCTGGCGCACTACCGGGACCACATGCTCGATGAGACCTGCCTCTATCCCGGGGTCGAGGCCGTGCTCGACGCGCTGGCCGATTGTCCGCTGGCGGTGTTGACCAACAAGCCCTACCGGTTCAGTTGCCGCATGCTCGAGGGCCTGGGCGTCTACGACCGGTTCGCCGTCGTGTACGGCGGAAACAGCCTGCCCCGCAAGAAGCCCGACCCGATGGGCATCCTTCGGATAATCGACGACACCGGCGCGGACCGGGCGTCGACGTGGATGGTCGGAGACTCCGCCGTGGACGTCCTCGCCGGCCGCGCGGCCGGAGTGCGGACCTGCGGCGTCACCTACGGCTACGCGGCCCACACGTTCGCGTCGCATCCGCCCGATCGCCGGATCGACGCCTTCTCCGAGCTTCCGGGCGTGGTTCTCGGGGCATGACGTCCGGCAGCCGCCCGCCTACATGCGCTCGGGAACGGCGATTCCCATCAGGTCGAGCGCACGCGCCAGCGTGTCACGGACGAACTCCACGACGACGAGCAGGAAGGCGCGCCGCCGCTCGTCGTCCTCGCTGATGACCCGGTAGTGGTGGTAGAACAGGCTGAACTTCTGCGCCAGCATGAACGTGAACTTGGCCAGTGTCGCCGGCTCCAGCGCGTCGGCCGCCTGGCGGGCGACCTCGTCCAGGCGCGACGCGGCGTAGACCAGGTCCCATAGCTCGTCGTCGCCGGACAGGAAATCGCCGAGTGCGCCCGCCGACGCGAGCGCGGCCTTCCGGTCGGTGTCGAGCCCGCGTCCGGCCTCGCGGGCTTTCCGGAGGATGTTGTTGGCCCGGACCGCGGCGTACTGGATGTAGGGTCCGGTCTCCCCGTCGAAGCTCAGCGCCTCGTCGAAGTCGAAGGCGATGACGGCGGTCCGCGTGAAGCGCAGCAGGAAATAGCGCAGAGCGCCGACGGCCACCTGCCGGGCGATGTCCCGCTGCTCCGCCTCGGTGAAGTCCGGGTTCCGGACGCGGACCTCGGCGCGCGCCTTCTCCTCCAGCGCGTCGAGCAGATCGTCGGCCTTGACGCCCTGGCCCTTGCGGCCCGAGACCTCGATCCACGGGCGCCGGCGGTCGTCGTCGTCGAGAACGATTCCCAGTTGCTCGGCGCAGGCCGGCGTCAACGCGACCATCTCGTAGGAGAAGTGCACCGACCGTTCGGCCTCGCGTTCGTACCCGAGGGCGCGCACGCCCTCCTGGACGACGGTCTGCAGGTAGGACTGCCGCACGTCGATGACGTTGTAGACCGATCGGCCCGTGCCGAACCTCGGGTGCTCGCTATCGCCATCCACCGAATCGGTCATCCAGACCGGCTGCCCGTCGGGGTACCGGTCGAACACGCGGTAGTGGAAATCCCGCTCCAGCAGACCCAGCTTCCACAACTGGTAGGCGATGTCCTTGCCGACGTAGGTCACCGTGCCGTTGGAACGGACGATGATCTTGTCCTCGTCGCCCGAGCCGGTGTGGATCCGCATCACCCAGCAGCCCGCGTTCGGGCCCTCGTCCTCGAAGAAGATCGCTTCGCGTTCCTTCAGGAGCGTGAACGCCCGGTCCCAGAAGCGGAGGTGCAGGATGTCGCTCTCCCGGGGCAGGACGTCGTAGCGCACGCCGATGCGGTCCATGGTCCGGAGGTGGCGTTCGACGATGGCCATCGCGACGGCCTCGGCCATCTCGGCGGTCTCGTTGCCCCCGTCCTCGATCGCCCGGAGCGTTTCGGCGCGCAGCGCGAAATCGGGGTCGCGGTCCTGGTAGAAGGCCGACGCCCGCGCATAGAGGTCCCAGCAGTAGTAATCGAACTTTCCGTTCGAGTCCCGGATCAGCTCGCGGACCTCGGCCAGGGTGCGCTGTTCCAGGTGCAGGAAACCGACGATGACGTCGGCCACCTGGACGCCCGTGTTGTCGATGTAGTTCTGGACTTCCACGTCGCGGCCCGTGAAACGCAGGACGCGGACGAACGAGTCGCCGATGGCGGCGTTGCGCAGGTGCCCGATGTGTGCGGCCTTGTTCGGGTTGATGTTGGTGTGCTCGACGATGACCTTGCCGCCGGCGTTAGCGGCGTCCGCGCCGATGTCCCGCAGCCGGGCGATGGATGTCTCGAGTACGAAACCCCGGTCGAGGTGGAAGTTGATGTAGCCGGGACCGGCCACGTCGATCTTGCGGACTCCCGTGATCGACAGCGCGCCCGCCAACTCCTCGGCGATGGCGCGGGGCGGCTTCCGGAGCGTCTTCGCCAACCCCAGGCACAGCGGCGTGGCCAGCTCCCCCAGGTCCAGGCGCGGCGTCTGGTTCAGGACGACGTCCGGCGCGTCGATGTCCCACAAGGTCTCGACCGCGGATCGGACCGCCTCGGCCACAAGCGACTGTACACTTCGAGGCATAACGGCCCATCATAACAAGTCAATCCCGGAAAAACCGGGTCCCCCGGGTTGGCGAGCGGCCCGTGAGGTTGGGTTCGCTCGAAGATCGGGAGCCCGCGACCGTCAGGCGCGATGGGCTTCGCGCTCCCTCAGTCGTCGTTCGCCGATGCGATGAACTCGCGCGCCTCGGCGTAACCCGGATCGTCGGCCGCGCCGATCCAGAAGCCGGCCAGCGTCGCGTAGCGTTCGCGGGCGGTGGCGCGATCCCCGGCGGCCGCGGCGGCGCGGGCCGCGCCCAGCAGCGAACGCATCCGGTTGGGCATGCGTAGAAGCGAGGTCTCGAACTTCTCGAGCGCGTCGTCATGGCGTCCGAGCTGCAGCAGGATCTCGCCGTACAGTTCGTAGGGCGGCTTGATCGGGCTGGCCGCGCCGTTCGGCGGTCGCAGCGTCTCGACGATGGCGATGGCCTCGTCCATCGAGGCGATCGCCGCGTCGGCGTCGCCTTCGGCCGCCTGGATCGAGGCGGCGACCCCCTTGTGGGCGATGCGATCCTGCGCGCCGCCGTTCCCGGCCCGCGCCGCCAGCGCGGCCTCGGCCTCGCGCGCCGCCGCCAGGTCGCCCGTGCGGACCGCGCTGAGGCCCGTGGCCAGCAGCGCGTGCATCGACGCGTCGCGGGCGATCGGGTCGACCTTCCACTGTTCGGTCTCCACCACGTAGCGCGCGTTGACCAGGGGCAGCGTCGTGACGGCCCGCGCCTGCGAGTCGCTGTCGGCGATCAGGCGTTCCAGCCTTTCGATCCAGACGCGGGCCTTGGCGTAGTCCCCGCGCTGCAGGTCGCCGTACTGGCCCCAGTCGAGCGAATGGACCGCGTCGCCGACGCTGTCGCCGGGCTCCCACAGCGCGATGGCCGCGTCGTGCGCCGACTGGTTGTGCTGCGAGACGAGGTCCCACATGCCGTGCTGGATGAAGATGTGCGTCGGCATGTGGCGCGCGTGCGAGACCGCCGGCGCGATCTCGGCGTAGCGGCGGGCCGCATCGAGCGCCAGGGGGGCGTGGATCGGATCGTCGAAGGCGTGGATGGTGTAGTGCGCCGCTCCGGGATGGTCGCGGTTCTCGTTGAAGACCTTCATCGCGATCGTGCCGGCCCGCACCTCGAGCCGCAACGACTGATCGCCCAGCGCGCGGGACCCGGCCAGCATGGAGAGCGCGTAGAACGTCGCCACCTCGTCGTCGTCGGGGTAGCGCTCGTAGAGCCGCTCCATCGCCTCCATGTAGCCGACGCGCCGCTCGTCGTAGGTCCCCGCGTCGCCCCACAGGACCTCGACCGCTTCGAGGAAGCCCTTCTCGCGATCGGTCGGGGCCTTTCCGGCCCGCGCCGCCGGCGTCGGACCGAGCCGCGCGAGCACGGCGCGTGGA
>JAJEDW010000332.1 GCA_022821265.1 Acidobacteriota bacterium | reverse complement strand
CATGGATTGCCTCCTAGTACGGGCCCGAGCCCCGGAGGGGGACTTTCGGTAGGCCCGATACGGCCTAGAGCACCATCAGGAGGATGATGACTTCGGCGATGATCGCAACGCCTTCGAGCAGAAACAGGGGCAGCATGATCACGCTGCTGATCTCCGAGGCCGACGAAGGCTGGCGGGCGATTCCGTCCGCCGCCGCGGCCGTGAACTTGCCGATGCCCATCCCCGCGCCGACGACGACCAGACCCGCTCCGAGAGCGGCGCCGATCAGGTGAAGGGGTACGGCTTCGGCGGCGGCTTCCGCCTGGAAAAGGAACGCGCCGAGAAACTGCAGGACTTCCATTCGTGAAATCTCCGTGGATTAGTGATGAACCTCGATGGCCATGCCGATGAACACGGCCGACAACAGCGTGAACACGTACGCCTGAACCAACACGACAATGATTTCAAGAGCAGAGATGCCCACGGCCAGCGGGAGCGATACGAGAGCGCCGACGGCGATGCCGGGCAGGGCCGCTCCCGAGTTCTCCGCGAAAATGAAAACCATGGACAGAACCGCGAGAATGGCGATGTGGCCGCCTGTCATGTTGGCGGCGAGTCGCATGGTCAAGGCGAAGGGGCGCACGAACATGCTCATGATCTCGATCGGTATCAACACGATCTGGATCACGATCCCCAGGCCTCCCGGGACCAGGTTCTTCCAGTGTTGAACGAATCCGTGCGCCAGGGTCCCCGCCGCTATGATGGCGAAGAACGTGACGGTTGCCAGTCCCGCCGTGACGTTGTAGTTGGCGGTGGCGGTTGCCCCGCCGTGTCCCAGGTGGGTCAGGAACGCGTCCTCGCCTCCATGCAGCACGTAGTGGTTGAAGAGCCCGACGACTTCGAAGATCGGGATCATCCCGATGGCGTTGGCGCCCACGATGAACACGAAGAACGTCAGCAGCCACGGCGTCCATGTCCGCACCCATTGCCTGCCGACGTTGGGCTCGACGATGCTGTCACGCGCCCACACCACCATGGCCTCGATGACGTTGGCGAAACCGGAAGGCACCATCCGGGGCTGCTTCAGGTACCGGCGCACCGTCAGCGTCACGAGGAAGAAGACCGTCGCGGCGACGATCCAGAGCATCAGGACGTGCTTGCTGATGGAGATGTCGAACGGCAAGACTTCCGGGAGGTGGATCAGCGGCTCGGGGCTGTTGGCGATATGCTCGATGATCACCTCGCCGGCGTCGAAGGCTTCGACCGTCTCGCCGGCAAGTTCTTCCTGCACCATGATGGGCTCGATCATCTCTCTCCGCGTTCCGGTCGACCGGTTCTCAGTCAGCCCCGCCGATCCGCTGCCGCAGCAACCGTTGCAGGCCGTAGGCTTCCGCGGCGTGCAGGGACAGGAAATAACCCGTGAAGCTCGCCACGAATGGCGCCGGGCGCAACGCGCCCGCCAGTAGCATACCCGCGAGATACGCGGCGACGAACGCCATCTTTCCGCCGAAAAGCCACAACTGCGCCCGGATCATGCGTTCCGGACGCCGGTGCGCCCGCTCGGCGACGATCCAGCCGGCGCCCGCCATGACCAGCGGGCCGGCCATCCCGAGCCAGACTTCCCGAGCGGCGTCGATGCCCGGCACCCGCGTCAACAGGAACGCCGACGATACGCAGGCCGCCGTCATCCACGCGACTCGTTTCATCTCCGCCATACGATCCGGGCCAGTTCCGCGAAACCGACCACGATCCCCAGCCCCAGCCCGGCCAACAGAAGCCACGGGGGCGTTTCGAGCCACCGGTCGAGCAGGAAACCGACGCCGCCGAAGACCAGCATGGAGGCCGGCAGCGTGTACCCGGCCGCCATGGCCGGACCCGTGTTGCGAAGATTCTCTTGAAGAACCCTCAGGGATCGCGCAAGGAACCGACCTGGACCCTCGTCGGGCATCCGGACCCCCACCGCGTTCGCGCGTCCGTACCGCCGGCGCGCTTGCTCAGCGGCGCTTCCGACCTAAACTCAAACTGGTCATTATAACAATCCCATGGACAATTGTGGTCCCCAACTTGTCGCTCGCGGGGGCTCGAGGAATCCCACGGCCATTGGATGAACGTGTCCGCTTTGAGACAATAGCCGTCATGGGACCGCGCGTCCGACGCAGCGTGATCACGGCGACGCTTTGCCTGCTGGCGGCGGCCGGTTGCGTCCGGTCTCCGGCCGTGGGCCCGCGAGTCCAGGAGTCGCTCTTTCGGGACGGTGTCCGGGCCTTCCACCAGGGGACGCCGGAGGGATACCGCCGGGCGGCGGACGCCTTTCGAAGCGCCGCGGCCATCGAGCCGGACAACTGCGCGTACACGCTCCACCTCGCCCAGGCCCTGGTGTTCCTTTCCGACGAGCACCGTTCGAACTGGGAAGCGTACGAGTCCGACCGGTCCGAGGCCATGCGGGCCGCGAACGCCAACACGTGCCCCGCCGAGGCGGGTTTCAAGGCGCGTCTGGAGGCTCTACTCGAGCCCGAGGCGGATGCGGAGACGCTCCGGCGACTGGTCCTGGCGAACCCGGACAGCGCGATGGACTGGGTCGCCTACTGGCGGGCGGCCTCCGGCCGCCAGGCGGTTGAGGGTCGTGGAGAGATCGCTCCCGAGGATCCCGAACGGCTGCACGCGGAATCCGCGCTGGTCCAGCACGCGGTCGGGCGGTTCTACCGTCGAATCGGGGAAACCGAGCGGGCCGAAGCGTCCTTCCGCCGGGCGCTGACGCTGAATCCGTCCCATTTTCGCTCGTTCCTGGAGCTGGGGCACATTGCGTTCGGGAACGAATCGCCGCTGGCCGAGACACTCTACGGGGAAGTCGTGCGGCGGGCCCCCGGATTCCTCGAGGGCCGCCGGGCATTGGGCGCCTACTACGAGGCCATTGACGAAACCGAGGCGGCCATCGCCGAGTACCGCGCCGCCATCGAGGCGAATCCCGACTACCATCCCGCGCACTTCAGCCTGGGCGTCCTGCTGCTCGACCTGGAACGTCCGGATGAGGCGGAGCCGCACATGCGCCGCGTCGTGCGCCTCGACGAGTCCAACGCGGACGCCTACTACCACCTCGGCAACATCCAGTTCGATCGGCAACGCTACCTGTGGGCGCGGATCCAGTACGAGGTGGCGCTGGCCTGGCGGCCCGGGCACGCCAACGCGGAGTACGGTTACGGCCGGGCCGCGCGCGAGTTGGGTGACATGGACGAGGCGCTGGCGCGTTTCGGACGCGTCGTCGAGTTGGCGCCGAACTCGCCGGAAGGCTATTTCGCGCGCGGTTCCGTGCGGTCGGTCCTCGAGGACTATCCGGCCGCGGTGTCGGACTACGCGATGGCGACGCGCACCGGGGAACAGCAGATCCTCCAGACCGATTCCAGGATCCGGCAGGCCTCGGGGCGGGATTCGCGCGTCGCCCGCGCCGAGCGCCGGCGCCTGGAGGAGCGCAAGGCCGATCTGGAACAGTTGGTCAGCTATGCCGTCCAGAACCGCGCGGCCGTGGAAACCTACCTGCGGCAGTTGGAGCGCTACCAGGACGACCGGCAGCGCGCCTCCGGCGGCCAGTGACGACAGAGGGCCCGTGCGGCGCCTGCCATGGCGACGCGGGGTTTCACCACAGGCGCCTACGGCGCGCCGTAGGTCTCGGTGAGGTAACGCACGAGCATCTCGATCTGGTCGTCCTCCAGGAACAGGCCATAACCGAGCATGCGAAAGATCGTTTCCCGGAAATCGTCCTCGGTGAACGCGCCGGGCGCCGACGTGATCGCGCTCAGGTCGTGGCACGTCGTGCAGGCGGTGTTCAGGAGGTCCTCGGCGGCGGCCGCGTCGAAGTCGGCCGCGCCGCCTTCGGCCTCCGCCTCGGGGGTGGAGCCGAGGTAGGTGACGATGGTCTCGAACTCCTCCTCGGTCAGGACGACGCCGTAGCCCATCATGCGGCTGACGGTCTCACGCCACTCGTCCGCGGTGAAGAAGCCGGGCTCGATGCCGGTCAGGTCGTGGCAGGTGGTGCACCGCGTGTTGACGAGATCGGCCGCGGCGGCCACGTCGACGGCGGGCGCCTCGCTTTCCGCATCGACCTCCGGGGTGGAGCCCAGGTAGGCGACGACGGTCTCGAACTCGTCCTCGGACAGGACGAGGCCGTAGCCCATCATGCGGCTGACGGTCTCGCGCCATTCGTCGGCCGCGTAAAGGCCGGGTTCGATGCCGGTCAGGTCGTGGCAGGTGGTGCACTGGGCATTGACGAGGTCGGCTCCCGCGGAGGCGTCCACCACCGGCGCCTCGGACTGCCCGCCGGCGGCGAGATACGCGACCAGCGTGTCGACCTCCGCGTTGGTCAGTTCCGCGCCGTAGGCGAGCATGTTCAGGACGACCTCGCGAATCGCGCCCGCGTCGGCGGATGCGCGGAGCGCGTCCACTCCCCCGAGGTCGTGACAGGAAACGCACTTGGTTTCCAGAATCTGCTGACCGTCCAATTGCGCGGGGACCGCACCCGGGGCGAACGGAAGCACCGTGGCTACGGCCGCCAGCGTCGTTTCGGGCGCCGGCAACGCGATGCCGCCGCACGCGAGCATGAAGGCGGCGGTCGAGGGAAGCGCAATCGCAGTCTTACGTTTCATGGCAAGCTCTCGTTCAATTCCTCAAACGCGCCAGTATAAAGAACGCGCTGACGGGGCGCAACTCGTGGCTCCTCCGCGGGGGAGTCCGGGCGATCAGCCTGCGGGTTCGAGGCGCAACAGCGTTCCCGAGGCCGCCTCACGCGCGGTGTTGGCGTCGGTCACCACGTAGAGGTACCCGTCCGGACCCTGCCGAACGTCGCGGATTCGGGCGCCGAGCTCCGACAGGATCGACTCCCGTTCGTCGGGACCGTCGACGTCGAAACCGATCCGATGGACCCCCGCGCTGCGGCCCGCCAGGCCGCCCACGAACACGCTTCCGCGCCATTCCGGAAACGCGTCGCCGGTGTAGGCCGTCATGCCGGACACGCCGATCGAGGGCACCCAGTAGGCCAGTGGTTGTTGCATGCCTGCCTGCCAGGGCTGGTCGGTAATCACGGCGCCGGAGTACTCCCGGCCGAACGTGATCACGGGCAGCCGTAGTTGCCGCCGGCCGTGACGACGTTGACCTCGTCGCCGCCCTGCGGTCCGTGCTCGTTCGTCCACAGCTCGCCGGTGTCGGGATGGATCATCAGGCCCTGCGGGTTCCGATGCCCGTACGAATAGATTTCCGGCCGAAAACCGTCCTGACCGATGAAGGGGTTGTCGTCGGGCACGCTGCCGTCGTCGTTGAGACGCACGATGCTGCCGGCGTGGTCGCCGGGGTCCTGGGCGCGGTTTCGCATGTTCCGCTCTCCCACCGTCATGAACAGCGTTCCATCCGGCGCCCAGGCCAGGCGCGACCCGTAGTGCAGGTTCGTCGTGGCCCACGCGTCGGCGACGAAGATGTCCTCCACGTCGTGAAGCCCGGTTCCGTCGAACGTGGCGCGCGCCAGGGCCGTGGTCGCGCCCTGCTCGCCGGCCTTCGCGTACGTCAGGTAGAGCTGGCCGTTCTCGGCGTAGTCCGGATGCAGCGAGACCTCGAGCAGGCCTCCCTGACCGGCGTAAACGGACTCCGGAACACCGGACACGGGCTCCGGGTCCAGGCGCCCGTCCCGTACGACGCGAAGCTGGCCCGACCGCTCGGTGACCAGGATGCCGCCGTCGGGAAGAAACGCGAGGCTCCATGGATTCGCCAGGCCTTCGGCCAGGGTGACGACCTGTACGCCGCCGACCATGTTCTCGCCGGATTCGTCCGCGTCGCCGGAAGCGCAACCCGCCGCAAGTGTCGCGGCCGCCGCCGCGATGAGCGGAATGTTCGTGGACCTCATCGATCGCCTCCTCCGGCCGCCGGCGCCGGCCCGGTGGACGCCAACGCCCCTCGGCCCGCCGCAACGACCCACGCGTGAGTATGCCCGCCGCGTCCGCGTCCCGCAAGCCCGGCCGCGCCCGCCCCTGGCGGCTTCTGCTAAGATGGACCGTCGCTGTCCGGTCGTTTCGGGCCGGCTCCGACGGGGGCTTCATGCCGGTCCGTATCGAACTCAACGGCGAATCTCGCGAAATACCGGCGCCGATCAGCGTTCGCCGGCTGTTGGAGCACTTCGAGCTCCCGACCGACCGGGTCGCGGTCGAGCGTAACCGGAGGATCGTGCCGCGAACGGGTTGGGCGGAGGTCATGGTCGAGGCGGGCGACCGCATCGAGGTGGTCCATTTCGTCGGCGGAGGCTCGGGCCGCGACGCCGGCGAGCTCCGGATCGCCGGCCGGTCCTTCGCCTCGCGCCTGATCGTCGGCACCGGGAAGTACGCCACCCACGAGATCATGGCCGAGGCCCACCGGCGGTCCGGGGCCGAGATGGTCACCGTCGCCGTCCGCCGCGTCGAACTCAAGCAGGGAACGGGCCGTTCGCTTCTGGATTTCATCGACACCGACACGATGATGATCCTGCCCAACACGGCCGGCTGCTACAGCGTCGACGACGCCGTGCGAACCGCGCGCCTGGGCCGCGAGGCCGGGCTCTCGGAGTGGGTCAAGCTGGAGGTGATCGGCGACGAGCGGACGCTGTTCCCCGATACGGCCGGCTTGATCGAGGCCACGCGGATACTCGTGAGTGAAGGGTTCGTCGTGATGCCCTACACCAACGACGACCTTATCGTGGCCCGGCGCCTCGTCGACGCCGGGGCCGCCGCGATCATGCCGCTGGGGGCGCCGATCGGGTCCGGGATGGGGATCCAGAACGTGGCGGCGATGCGCATTCTGCGCGAACGCGTCACCGAGGTTCCGCTCATCGTGGACGCGGGGGTCGGGACGGCGTCCGACGCGGTGGTGGCCATGGAACTGGGCGCCGACGGCGTGCTGATGAACACGGCCATCGCCGGCGCGGACGATCCTCCCGCGATGGCCGAAGCGATGAATCACGCCGTCCGCGCCGGCCGGCTGGCCTATGAGGCGGGGCGCATTCCCCGGAAGCTGTACGCGACCGCGTCGTCGCCGGTGGAGGGGAGCATCGGTCAGTCCGGCTTCGAGATTCCGTAGGCCTTCATCTTCCGATACAGGTAACTGCGCTCGAGTCCCAGATCGCGGGCGGTCTGCGAGATGTTCCACCCGTGGGTCTCCAGCTTCGAGACGATCAGGTTTCTTTCGTAGCGGGCCCGGCCGTCCTTGAGTGTCCGCGCGTCCGCGCCCGAGCCGTTCGGCAGGGAAAGATCCTCGGCGCGGATCTCGTTTTCGGGCGCCATGATCACAAGCCGCTCGATCTCGTTCCGGAGCTCGCGGACGTTCCCGGGCCATGCGTAGCCGGACATGGCCCGGACGGCGTCCTCGCCCAGGGTCTTCGCCGGGGCGCCGTGCTCGGCGGCGAACACCGACAGAAAGTACCGGGCGATCGCGGCGATGTCCGCACGCCGTTCCCGAAGCGCGGGCACGAAGAACGGGATCACGTTGAGGCGATAGAACAGGTCCTCGCGGAAACGGCCCGCCTGGATTTCCTCGGCGAGGTTCTTGTTCGTCGCCGCGATGATGCGAACGTCGACGCTTCGCATCGACGCCGCTCCAAGCGGCTGGAACTGTCGTTGTTCGATCGCGCGCAATACCTTGGCCTGCGTCTTGAGGCTCATGTCTCCGACTTCGTCCAGGAACAGCGTGCCGCCCGTCGCGAGCTCGAACTTGCCCTTCTTGTCGCCGGTCGCGCCGGTGAACGAGCCGCGCGTGTGGCCGAACAGCTCGCTCTCGATAAGCTCTTCGGGTATCGCCGCGCAGTTGACCTCGACGAACGGGCCGCCGCGGCGCGCGCTCTGGTAGTGGATGTTCCGGGCGACCAGTTCCTTTCCGGTGCCGCTCTCGCCGTAGATCAGGACCCGGCTGTTGGTCGGGGCCACCACGGTGATCTGCTTTCGGAGCGCCTTGACGGGGATGCTCTCGCCGACGATGTTGTAGCGCCGTTCCAGTTCGGTCCGGAGCTCGACGTTGGCCCGTTCCAGGCGGCGATGGGACAGCGCGTTGCGCGCCGCCAGCAGGATGTGCTCGATCGACAGCGGTTTTTCCACGAAGTCGTAGGCGCCCAGCTTGGTCGCCGAGACGGCCGTGGCGATCCTGGCGTGCCCCGAGATCATGATCACCGGGAGCGCGGCGTCCATTTCCCGGATTCGCTCCAGCGTTTCCAGGCCGTCGATGCCCGGAAGCCAGACGTCCAGCAACACCAGATCGAACGCGCCGGTCTCCACCTGGCCCAGACACTCCTCTCCGGTGGCCGCGACCGCGGCCGTATAGCCTTCGTCCTCGAAGACACCCTTCAGGGAACGGCGGATGCCGCTTTCGTCGTCGACGATCAGGACTCTTGGCATACGGGCAGCTCGACGATGAAACGGGCGCCGCGGCCGTTGGACTCGGTTCCGATGTAGCCGCCGTGGTCCGACACGATCCGGCTGGCGATCGCCAGTCCGAGTCCCGTGCCGTCCTTGCGCGTGGAGAAATACGGCGCGAAGACGCGGTCCGCGTCCTCGGGCGCGATCCCGTGACCGGTATCGCTCACGATCAGCCGCGCCATGGTGTTGTCGCGAACCAGCGTGCACTCGATGCGCAACTCCTTGTCGGCGCGTCCCGACATCGCGTCGAGCGCGTTGTCGATGAGGTTGATCAGGACGCGCTTGATCTGCTGCCGGTCCATCATCAGCGGGGGCAGATCCTCGGGAATCTCCGTCACCACGCGGGTTCCGTCGAACCGGTCCTCGTACTGGGCCAGGGCGCGCTCCAGGAGCGGGGCGATCGGCGTCGGTTCGAGCGATGGCGACGGAAGCCGCGCCACGCGCCCGAACTCGTTGACCAGCGCCTTCAGGCTGTCCACCTCGCCGGCGATCGACTCCACGCATTCGCGCACGATCCCGGCCGTGCGCGGGTCGATCCCGCGTGTCCGGTCCAGGTTGCGGGCGATGCGCTCGGCCGAGAGCTGAATCGGCGTGAGGGGATTCTTGATCTCGTGCGCCAGCCGGCGCGCCGCCTCCCGCCACGCGGTGGCTTTCTGGGCCTTGACCACCTCGGTCAGGTCCTCGACGACCAGGACGAATCCTCCCGTACTCAACCGGCTTGCGAGAACGGCGCTGTGGACGCCCTGCCCGGACGCCGGGTCGGCGGCGAGCGTCATTTCCCGCGTCGTCGTTCCTTCCTGGCGGCAGATCCGCAGCAGTTCTCCGATGGCGTCCAGGTCGTCCTGGTCGAGAATGTCCCGAAGCGTTCCCGGCCGTTCGATCGCGAACATCGCGCGCGCCGCGCCGTTGATCTTGGTCACGCGGTACTCGTCGTCGAGCGATATCACACCCGTCGGTATCGACTCCAGAATCGTCTCGGTATAGCGGCGGCGGTCGTCCAACTGCGCGGTCGTAACCTGGAGCCGGCCGGCCATGTCGTTGAACAGGCCCACCAGCATCCCCAGCTCGTCGTCGGCATGGACCCTCACGCGGTGATCGAGGTTGCCGGCCGAAATCTCGCGGGTGGCCGAGGACAGGGCCTCGATCGGGACCGTCATCCGCTTGGAGAGGAACAGGCCCGTCCAGACCGCGGCGAACAACACCAGGATTGTCATCAGGGCGAGGATCTGCACGTAGGTGTCCCGGTAGAAGGTGCGTCCCTCGATCATGCCGTCGTAGTTGACGCGTTCGTCGGCGATGGATCCGAGCAGATCCAGGTGGTCCGGTCCGCGAAACGCGGCGGCGACGAATCGGACCTCGTCGCCCGGGAGGCGGGCCAGGCCGATGAGGCCGCCGTCGGGCGGCGCGACGATCCGGGGCGCGGCGTCCGGGGGGAAGTCGCGGCCGAATCGGCTCCAGGCGTCGCGGAACGCCCCCGCGTGCGCGGCGGCCCCGGACGAGGACCGGACGATCGCGCCGTCGGGATCCAACACGGCGACGGCTTCCATCTGCAGGTTCCCGGCCGCCCGGTTGAGATCGGCCGGGAGCGTGGCGGCGACCTCCAGCAACGCGCCGACCGCCGTGCGTTCGCGTTCGGCGCGCCACGCGCCGTCGATCCGGGCCGCCGTGTCGAAGACCCGCGTGGCGGGTCCGCTGAACCACTTGTCGATGCTGCGGTTGACCAGCCCGAAAGCGAACGCGAAGAGCGCGATGGCCGGAATCAGCGTCAACAGGGTCATCGACGCCACCAGCCGGGTCTTGAACCGCGCGCCGGGTTTCTCGCTCCGGCGGTCCATGACGAGCTTGAACAGGCTGCGCGCCAGCACGAACGCGAACACCACGAGGACCAGGAAGATGACGGTCGAGAGCGTGAAGAAGAGCACGAACTGGTCCGGGTCCGCCGGGCTCAGGAACGACTCCAGGTTGAAGGCCGCCTGAACGAAGACCGTCAGCGCCAGCGCCAGCAACGCCAGTCCCGCCAGGTGAAGCCTCGTCGAGCCGAACGACCCCTTCATGAGGCCATTATACGGTTCGCGCCCCGTTCGACGCCGCTCTCCGCCGCGCGGCGCGATTCGTCCTTTGAATCCGGGCGGCGCAGGGGTATTCTGGTTCGCGACGGGCCGCCCTCCCTCGATTGTCGCTCCCGAAACGGGACGGATTACTGAACATGTCCACACCGACTGTCTGGCGCCGCCTGCGCGCGGCGGCCGGCGGGCCGGACCGAGACCGTCTCCGGACGTTCCAGATCGGCGGAAACCCGACTCCCAGAGACCTGGCCGTCTTCACGCGGCAGTTCTCCGTGATGATCGCGTCGGGCCTGCCGCTCCTGGAGTGTCTCGAGATCCTGGGTTCGCAGCCGGGGAACCGGAAGCTGGCCGCCGCCGTTCAGGATATCCGGCGGGAGGTGGAGGCCGGCAATTCGCTGGCCGAGGGAATGCGCCGACACCCCCGGGTCTTCGACGACGTCTACACGCGCATGGTGGCGGCCGGGGAGGCCGGCGGCGTCCTCGACACGATCTTCCGGCGGCTGTCGACGCAGATCGAGAAGTCCGTGAAGCTGAGGTCCGCGATGCGTTCGGCCATGGTGTATCCGGCCGCGGTCGTGGCCATCGCGGGCGGCGTGGTCACGCTTATCCTGTGGAGGGTCGTTCCGGCCTTCACCGAGCTGTTCGCCAGCATGGACGTGGCGCTGCCGTTGCCGACGCGGATCGTGATCGGCGCCAGCGCGTTCATCGGCGAATTCGGGTTGTTCGTCCTGGCCGGTTCGGTTGTCGGGGGACTGCTCCTCCGATCCTGGCACGGCACGCCGCGGGGGCGAGCCGCGCTCGACGCCGGCGTTCTCCGTCTGCCCGTCTTCGGCATCCTGGTCCGCAAGATCGCCGCGGCCCGGTTCACGCGGACGACGGGCACGCTGATCGCGAGCGGCGTACCCATCCTCGACGCTCTCGACGTCACGGCCCGCACGTCGGGCAACGCCGTCGTCGAGGCGGCCGTCGGCGACGTCCGGATGGCCGTCGAATCCGGACGGACCATCGTCGAACCGCTCCAGGAGTCGGGCGTGTTTCCGGGCATGGCCGTGCGCATGATCGGCGTCGGCGAGCGGACCGGCGCCCTGTCGGACATGCTCGACAAGATCGCCGACTTCTACGAGGACGAGGTGGACATGGCCACCGCGGACCTGATGACGGCCGTCGAGCCGATGATGATGGCGGCGCTGGGCGTGCTGGTCGGCGGCATCGTCGTCTCGATGTACATGCCGATCTTCAGCCTCGTCGGTCGGTTGAGCGGGTAGCCGCAACCTTCCGCGTCGTCGATCGGGGTTATGCTGGGTGGTCCGGGCCGGGCGATCGGTCGCCCGCGATGCGCGTACGCGACGGAGACAGACGGGAGGAGACGCACATGACGCCGGAATTCAGAACGATGCGGATCGAGGCGCAACCCATCGTGGGCATCCGTGCGACGAGCACGATGGACGGGCTGGCCCAGGTCATGGGACCGCTGTTCGGGGAGGTGTCCGCCTACATCGGAGAGCGGGGGGGCACACCGTCCGGAATGCCGCTGACGATCTATCGCAACGCGGACGGCGAGGCGCTGGAGATCGAATGCGCGATGCCCGTTGCGGAACCGATGGCCGGGACCGGCCGCGTTCGGGCCGGCGAGCTCCCGGGCGGGACCGTGGCCGCTGTCACGCACCTGGGGCCGTACGAGAATCTCCGGCATACGTGGGCGGCGTTGACCGAATGGATGCGGTCCGAAGGCCTCGAGGGCGCTGGAGCGCCGTGGGAGGTCTACGTGACCGATCCGGGCGCCGAACCCGACGCGTCCCGGTGGCGCACCGACATCTTCTTCCCGATAGCCGAGGCGACGTCCGGGACGTCCACGGCAGGGAGCGTTTGACACGGTTTCGACGGGACTATAGCATCCGGGACTGGATGGCCCTTCCGTTCTTCTCCTCGCACGAGGACGTCAGAGGGAGGATTCTCACATGAAGGACAGTCGCGGTTTTTCGCTCCTTGAGCTCCTGATCGTCGTTGCGATCATCCTGATCATCGCCACCATCGCGATTCCGAACCTGATCCGGGCGCGTCAGGTCGCCAACGAAACCGGGGCAGTGGCCAACCTGAGGGTCATCAACACCGCGCAAATCACATTTTTTTCGGGTTCCGGCAACTACGGCACGATCGAAGAGCTCGTGGCCGATGGCCTCCTCGACAGCCGGTTCTCCTCCGGCGCCGTCCAGGGATACGACTACACGATCACGGACACGCCGGACACCTACGTCGCGACGGCGGCCGCCAGCTCGTCCAACGCCGGGCGGTTCTCCTACTTCACCGGGCCCGACAACATCGTGCGCTATTCCGAGGGCGAGGACGTCACGCCCGGGGAGCCGGTCCAGTAGCCGGGTTCGGCCCGGCCGCACGGCGTTCGAGTGGCGCGGACGATGAAGCGGTACGCCGGGCGTGGCTCGTCGTCGTCGACGCTCCTGATCGGGGTCGCCGTCGTCGCGCTCGCCGCGGCCGTGGCCGTCTCGGGAGTCGTGCGGTCGCGGCAGGCGCGCAACGAGTCCGCGGCGGCGGCCGGCCTGCAGGCGATCAACGCCGCCCAGAACGTGTACGTGATGACGCACGACGAGTTCGCCACCCTGCAGCAGTTGGTCGACGACGGCTTGCTCGATGATGCGTTCCGGTCCACGCCGGCCGGCTACGAATACAGCGTGACGCTTCAGGCGGACCGGGACTACCTCGCGACCGCGGAGGCGCCCGACGGCCGGTACGACTTCTATTCGACGTCGGACTACGTCGTCCGGTTCAGCACCGATCCCGAACGGGCGCCGATGGGCCGCGCGGGTCAACCGGTTCGATAACCGTTCCGGTCCGACCACGTCCAATAGCTCGCGGGCATGAGCCGGCGGCAAGGCAAGACGATGCGCAAAGTGTTCTTGGGATTGGCGGTAGCCGTCATCCCGACCCCTCCGGACGCGGCGGCGCAATGCGGCGTCCGCCTGCCGGCGCTCGTCGACGGCGTCGAGGCCCACCTGGCCGCGCTGGAGGACATGTCGGCCGATTTTGCCCAGTTTCAGGAAGATGCATTGAACCGTACCCACCGTGAGGAGGGTCATCTATACCTGAGGCGCCCGCGGATGATGCGGTGGGAATACCGGACGCCGGAAGAACGGCTCTTCGTCGTCAACGGCGGCACGATGTATTCCTACGCTCCGGCCGACCGGCAGGCCCGGCGCGACAGCGTGGGCGAATCCTTCGACGACCGGGTTCCGATCCTGTTTCTACTGGGACGGTCGGACCTGGAGGGGGAGTTCTCGGATTACACGAGCGAATCCGACGTGCAGGTGCCGGGGACCTGCGGGATGCGGATGACCCCGCGGCGCGAATCCGAGGTCGAGGAAGTGCTGCTGGAAGTCGATCCGTCGACGTTCGACATTCGCCGGATGCGGCTGCGTTTTTCCGACGACTCGATCTCGGACTTCGTCTTCGGGGCGATCCGGACGAATCGCGGCCTGGACGACGAACTGTTCGAGTTCGTCCCGCCGCCGGGAGTGTCCCTCGTCGACGGCTTCTGACCGGTCCGGGTCGTCCGCGCGCGGTCCGGGCTCGATGATCGCCGCGCGGGAGGGCGCGGCGCTTCGCGATGGAATTCGACTGCAGGTACAGCCGGGCGGACGGAACCGTCGCATCCGGCGTCCATTCGGGGCGGGACGCGGCCGACGTGCGTCACAGGCTGGAGGAGCAGGGACTCCTGGTCCTGGCCGTCGAGCCCGCCCGCTCGTGGCTTTCGCGCGCCGGACGCCGCCGCAGGGCCGGCTTCAAGCCCGACGACTTCCTGTTGTTCAACCAGCAGTTCGCGGCCCTGGTTCGGGCCGGGCTGCCCATCATCCGTTCGCTGGAAATCCTGGAAGGCCGCACGGCCAACGCGCCCCTCCGCTCGCACATCGCATCCGTCCGGGAGAACGTCACCTCGGGCGCGTCCCTGTCGGAAGCCCTGGAGCGCGAGGCCGTGTTCCCGCGCGTGTACACGGCTTCGGTCTTCGCCGGGGAGCGGAGCGGCAACCTGGTCGATGTGGTCGTGCGGTACGTCCGTTACCAGAAGACGCTTCTCGCGGCCGGCAAGAAGTTCCGCAACGCGCTGATCTACCCGTCTTTCCTGATCGTCCTGTCCCTGGTGATGGTGGCGGTGATCCTGGCCTACGTGATTCCGCGTTTCGCCGTGCTCTATGACAGCCTGGGCACCGGGCTTCCGTTGCCGACCCAGTTCCTGATCGCGGTCTCGGGCACGCTCGAGGGCTGGTTGCTGCCCATGGTGCTCGCGGCGGCGGTCGCCGCGATCGGTTCGCGGATCTGGATGCGGTCCGAGAGTGGCCGCGAATGGACCGACAACCTGAAACTGCGGTCGCCCGTCCTCGGGACGGTGTGGTCCATGTTCGCCATGGCGCAGCTTTCGAGAACGCTGGCCACGCTGCTTCAGGGCGGCATCCCGCTTGTGGCCGCGCTCGAAGCGGCTCGCGAAGCATCCGGAAACCGGGTTATCGGCGACGCGATCGCGGCGGGAACCCGCCGTGTCCGGGAAGGCTTGGCGTTGGCGGATGCGCTGGAGGAAACGGGCCGGTTCCCGGAGCTGGCCGTGGAGATGATCGGTGTGGGCGAGCAGACCGGGGCCTTGCCGGACATGCTCAACCACGTCGCGGACTTCTACGACGAAGAGCTGGACGTCCGGCTGACGGCGCTTCTGAGTCTGGTCGAGCCGATCATTCTGATCTTCGTGGCGATCTTCGTGGCGTTCATCCTGGTGTCGCTCTATCTGCCCGTCTTCAGCATCGGCGCCAGCGGGATCGCTTGAAGGGAGACGACGCGAGAGACGAGGTCATGGCTGACGAGACGGCGAAGCCGACAACGGCCGCGGGCGCGATGGGCGACTCGGAGGCGGCGGACCGCGAGCGCGCGCGCGCGCTCGCCGAACGCTACCGGTACGAGTTCGTCGACCTGCGAAACGTGCATCTCGACGTGGACCTGCTCCGCTCCACG
This sequence comes from Acidobacteriota bacterium, assembly GCA_022821265.1. GTDB lineage: Bacteria > Acidobacteriota > Terriglobia > 20CM-2-55-15 > 20CM-2-55-15 > JAJEDW01. Next base: position 3,644 of record JAJEDW010000332.1, on the reverse strand, counting down.
CCGGTCGACCTGATGTTCCGGTACAACTTCGTCCCGTTGGGCGTGGCGGGCGACGCCCTGGAAATCGCGATGGCCGACCCCAGCGACCTCGTCGCCGTCGACGAGGTGTCCGCGTTGCTGGACCGGCCCCTCGTCATAAAGGTGGCCGCCGAGGAGGACCTCAACGCGCTGCTGAAGAAGTCGGAAGCCTCCCAGCGCGTGCTCGACGAGGCCACCGAGGGTTTCCGGCTGGCGCTGATTCGCGAGGACGAAAGCGGCGACGAGACGATCACGATCGAGAAGATCACCCAGGAGGAGTCGAGCCCGATCATCCGGCTGGTGGACACCATCGTCTTCACGGCCCTGGCCCGCCGCGCCAGCGATATCCACATCGAGACCGGCGCGTCGGAAGTGCTCGTGAAATACCGTGTCGACGGGTCGCTCGGGCAGGCCATGGATCCGATCGCCAAGGAGCACCACGCCACGATCATCTCGCGCATCAAGGTGATGTCGGAGCTGGACATCTCCGAGAAGCGCGTGCCCCAGGACGGCCGCTTCAAGACGCGGTACAAGGGCCGCTCCATCGACTTTCGCGTGTCGATCATGCCGTCCACCCACGGCGAGGACGCGGTGATCCGCATTCTGGACAAGGAGTCGATCAACGAAGAGTTCCGGAGCCTGAACCTGGACGTGATCGGGTTCGCGGACCGGGAGCTGCGGCTCTTTCGCCGGTACATCAACGAACCGTACGGCATGGTGCTGGTGACGGGCCCCACGGGAAGCGGCAAGACGACGACGCTGTACGGGGCGTTGATGGAGATTCGGAACGAAGAGGACAAGATCATCACGATCGAGGATCCGGTCGAGTACCAGATCCAGGGAATCACCCAGATTCCGGTCAACGAGAAGAAGGGCCTGACGTTTGCGCGGGGGCTGCGTTCGATACTGCGGCACGATCCGGACAAGATCATGGTCGGCGAGATCCGGGACATGTAAACGGCTCAGATCGCCATTCAGTCGGCCTTGACGGGTCACCTCGTGTTCACCACGGTGCACGCCAACAACGTCGTCGACGTGATCGGCCGCTTCCTGAACATGGGCGTCGATCCCTACAACTTCGTGTCCGCGCTGAACTGCATTCTCGCGCAGCGCCTGGTCCGGCTGGTCTGCCGCAAATGCGCGCGCCGGACGGAGTACCCCCATGAGTTCCTGGTCGAGTCGCGCCTGGACGGCCCGGAATTCCGCGACGCCGTCTTCTACGAGGGCGAGGGCTGTCTGGAATGCAACGGGACGGGTTTCCGGGGCCGCACGGCGATTCACGAGCTTCTCGACCTGTCGGACGACATCCGGGAGATGATCGTCGACAGGAAACCGACGTCGGAGATCAAGCGGGCGGCCAAGAGGGAAGGGATCACGTTCCTCAGGGAATCGGCCGTCGCGAAGGTGTTGGACGGGAAGACGACGCTTCGCGAGGTGAACAAGGTGACGTTCATTGAGTAGCGTCGTGTCACGCGGCTTCGCCGCGCTGTTCGGTTCGGATCGCCCGCGGTGGGCCTGCGAGATCGCGCCCGGGGCCGTCGTGGTCGTCGGGGTCTCCCCGGACCGGCGGCGCGTGGCGTCCGCCGCTTCGGCTCCGCTGCCGGACGGCGCCGTTCGCCCCGGAGTCCGGGGACGCAACGTCGATGATCCCGGCGGGGTGGAAACCGCGTTGGCGCGGGCTCTCGAAGAGGCCGGTTTCTCGGGTTCCGAGCTGGTCGTGGTCGTGCCGGATGGCGCGGCGCGGGTCGGCCTCCTCCGGACCGAGTCCATGCCGTCCAGGAGCGCGGACCAGGAATCGTTCATCCGATGGAAGCTCAGGAAGAACGTTCCCTTCGACGTCACCGCCGCGCGCGTGGTCTTCGAGAAGCTGGACGCGGACGGCGCCATCGATCTTCTCACGATCGTTTCGCCCCTGGCCGTCATGGAAGAGTACGAGAGCGTGGTCGACCGGCTGGGGCTCCATCCCGGCGTGGTCGTGCTGTCGACGATGGCCGCGCTGAATCTCATCGACGGCGACTCGCCGGTCGAGGAGGCCCTGTTCGTCAAGTCGAGCCGCGCTGCGATCGTGACGACGATCGTCAAGGGCGGCCGGTTGCGTTTCTACAGGCGGCTGCCGCGGCCCGTTTCGCTGGAGGACGCCATCTACCCGACGCTGATGTACTACCAGGACAAGCTCGGCGAGGACGCCCGCGGCGGCATCGGCGAGGTGATCCTGTGCTCGGAGACCGGGGACGGCGATGACGCCGCCGCGTGCGGAGACAGGCTCGGCATCCGGCCGCGCCCCCTGCACCCCGCGGGAGTCCGGGACGTCTACAAGCCCGCGCTGGGGGCGCTCCGGCCATGACGTTCCGGTACCGGCTGAACCTTGCGACGCGGCCCTTCCGGCGCTACCGGTCGACGAACCTCGTTGTCGCGGCCGTGCTGGCCGTCCTGGCCGGGTTCGGGGTCTGGGAGGGCATCGGCTTCGCGCGGTTCTCGTCGGACCTGCTCCAGCTCCGCGCCCGCGAACGCGAAGCCCGCGTCGAGTGGGAGTTCCTCGGAACCCGAATCACCGAGCTCGAGCGGGGGCTGGGAGAGCCCGAAGCCGTCGAGACCCTCTCCCGCGTGCGGTTCCTGAACGGAATCCTCGAGCGGAAGGCGTTTTCCTGGAACGTGCTGCTCCTGGAGATCGAGCGTATCATGCCGCCGTCGGTGCGGATCGTCACGCTCGTCCCCGAGTTCGGCGAAACCGGCGACGTCGGGCTCCAGATGGAGGTTCGAGGCCAAAGCGTGGAGGCGTTCTCCGAGTTCCTCCGGGCGCTCGAGGCCGGTCCGTCGTTCAGCGGCGTGACCGTGTCGGTGGAGGAAGCCGGCCAGGTTCAGGGACAGGCGGAGCGGCGATGGCTGACTCGCGTGGGTTACCAGCCGCCCCTCGTTCCGTTGGAGGCTGCGGCGCCGTGAGACGTTTCTATCCCCGCGAGAAGGTCCAGATCGCGTTCGGGGGCTTCGTGGCCGCTCTCGGGGCCGCGGCGCTGCTGTTCTTCCTGATCCTGTACCTGCCGCTTCGGGCGGAGTATCGGGCCGCGGGCGAGACCATCGCGCGGCTCGAGGCCGAAACCGCGGTTCGACGGGCGGCGCTCGACCGGCTGGAAGCCGCCTCGGACGGGCTCGATCAGGCCGGCGAACTCTGGTCCCGTTTCCTTCGCGAACGGTTGATCCCGCGGGACGAGGGATACGCGGCGATGATTCCGGACCTGGAGCGGCTGGCTCGGTTCGCGGGCGTCAGCCGGGACCGCGTGAACTACAATCTGATCGAGGAATCGCAATTCGGGGTCTACGCGGTCGTGATCAACATGCCCATCCGCAACAGCTACGATTCCCTGACGCGGTTCATCGAGGAGTTGGAGAACGCCGAGACGTTCTTCATCCTGGACTCGATCCTGTTGAGCCGTCCGGACGTCGAGGACGATGCCGACCTCAACCTGGAACTGAACCTCACGACGTTCTTCTCGGAGCAGCCGTGAACGCCCCCCAGCGGCAACGAATAGCGATCTGGCTCATCCTGCTCGTCGCGCTGGCGGCGGCGTACTGGATCGGGCAACGGATCTACGACCTCCCGGAAGGCGCATCGGGGGCGGCGGACGCCG
>JAJEDW010000012.1 GCA_022821265.1 Acidobacteriota bacterium | reverse complement strand
GGCCGGGAGCAGCGTGTGTTCCACCTTGGCCGCGCGATTTCGTTCGGGATCGACCTGCGCCCGTAGGCGCAGTGTGACCGAGCAGCAAGATGTTGAGGAAAGGACAGACATCCGTGAGGAACCGGAAGATGACGCTGTACCGGTCGGCGCAGCGCGCTGCCGTACCCGCCCTGCTCGTGCTGGCGACCATCGTGTGGACCGGCGGCGAGCTTCAGTCCCAGTCGCCCGTCGACTGCCGGACGCGCTCCGGCTTCGACAAGCAGATCTGCGTCGTCAGCGGCCGCATCACCAGCGACACGACGTTCGATGCCGGCAACTACTGGGTGCTGCGCGGCGCCGTGTTCGTCGAGGACGGCGCGACGCTGACCCTGGATGCGGGCACGGAAGTGTTCGGCGAGTTCGCCACCAACGGCACGCTGATCATCGCGCAGGGCGGGAAGATCCACTCCAACGGCACGGCTGCCGCGCCGGTCGTGTTCAGCAGCGACCAGGAGGTCGGCAAGCGCGCCCGCGCGGACTGGGGCGGCCTGATCATCAACGGCCGGGCGCCGCTCAACGTGCCGGGCGGGACGTCCGTGGGTGAGGGCGATACGGGCGTCTACGGGGGCAGCGACCCGGACGACGACAGCGGCCACCTGCGCTATACCCGCGTCGAGTTCGCCGGCACCGAGTTCAGCCCCGACAACGAGCTGAACGGCATCGCGTTCCAGGGCGTGGGCCGCGGGACCGAGGTCGAGTACGTCCAGGTCTCGTTCAACAAGGACGACGGCATGGAGTTCTTCGGCGGGACCGTCGAGGTGAGCCACGTAATCTGCTACGGGATCGCCGATGACAGCTTCGACTGGACGGACGGCTGGCAGGGCAAGGGCCAGTTCATGATCGCGCTGCAGAGCGGCGACGACGCGGACCAGGGCATCGAGGCGGACAACAACGGCGACAACCGCACGCTGACGCCGCGCTCGAACCCGACGCTCTACAACCTCACGCTGCTGGGCGACCCCGACACCGACCAGGGGAGCGAGAGCGACACCGGCATCCTGCTGCGGGAAGGCACCTCCGTGACGCTGCGCAACTTCATCGTGCACGGCTTCAAGGAGGCGTCCATCGACATCGACCACGGCGAGACGTACCGGCAGATCACCGACGCGGGCACCGACACGCCGCTGACCATCGAGAGCGGCATCGTCAACGGCAACTGCGTCGTGAGCGGGTGCGACGGCGAGTTCCGTCCGGACAGCGACGACATGGTGAACAGCCAGTCGCTGAAGGACTGGATCACCGCTCAGCCCAACGTGACGACCGCGCTGGATCCGATGCTCGCGGATCCGTTCAATCTCGGGGATCCGGACTTCAGCCCGGCTGTCGACTCGCCGGCGACCTCCGGCGCGGTGACGGCCGCAACGCCGCCGAACGACGGCTTCTTCGACACCAGCGCGACGTTCATCGGCGCGGTCGGGCCGGCCGGCTCGGGGCACGATACCTGGTGGATGGGTTGGACCGACTTTGCAGTGAACTGATTGCGGGATCAGGAATTACGCGGCGGGCGGTCGCCGTTGCGGCCGCCTCCGCGTGCCTGGTTTTCGGGGGCGCCTGCGGCTCCCCGCCGCGGGCCGCGGACGAGTCTCCGCTCCGGTGGACGTTCGACTCGCCGGAGAAGGTCGCGGAAGCCGTGCTCGACGCGCTGGCCGCCAACGACGTCGAAAGGCTGGAGGCGCTCGCACTGAGCGAGATGGAGTTCCGCACCGTCGTCTGGCCGGAGTTGCCGTCCAGCCGGCCCGAGCGGGGCCTCCCGTTCGACTACGCCTGGGGCGACCTCCACCAGAAGAGCAACAACGCGCTGCGCCGGCTGATCGCCGGCGAGGCCGGGCAGCGGTACGACCTTCTGGCCGTCGAGTTCGACGGCGAATCAACCGCTTACGACACGTACACGGTGCATCGGGAAAGCCGGCTGGCAGTGCGCGGAGACGACGGCGCCGAGCTGCAGTTGCGGCTGTTCGGCTCCGTCCTCGAGCGGAACGGCGAGTTCAAGTTGTTCAGCTACGTGGTGGATTGACGACGCTACGGCGCTTCGGCTGCTTCCTTGGCGCGGGCGCCGCGGAGCATGTTGGCGATCGCGTAGTTGCCTTCGTGGCAGGCGTACTCGTAGAGGTTGCCGCCGAGGGCCGTCATCGGCAGGGACGCCGTCCACGGCCGGGTGAACGTGCTGTCGTCGTGCACGGTGAACTGGTAGTCGATGGTGTTCTCGTCGACCCGCGTGAATCGCTCAACCAGCCGCAGGTCGCCGCCGGTGGCGTAGACCGTCGCGCCCCAGTCCTCGTGGTCGCTGAGGTTCGTCGTCTCGACGACGAGCGTGTCGCCTTCCCAGCGTCCCCGCGAATTGCCCAGCCACTGCTGGATGGACGGGTCCAGCGGCCCGCGTCCGTCCAGGGGGATGATGCGCGTGTCGTGGATCATCTCCACGACGATCGCGACATGATCCGGCGTCTGCAGGATGTGGTAGTTGTGGTTGTAGAAGCCCGGCATCATGGCGCCCGGCATCGCGCGCGTGAGGCAGCGGTCGTAGACGTTCAGGTCGGTCCACACCGCCGGATTGCCGGGCGGGTTCTCGGCGCGATACTGGCGCCGGGCCGCGATGCGCTGTTCTTCCGCAGCCGTGTACGCCGGCAGCTTGCCGTCCGGCGGATCGACGATCAGCGATGTCCGCTCGTGGAGCTGGCCTTGCTCCAGCCAGTAGTCGTTGTAGAAGCCGACCGTGTCGAAGGGGCGATCGTCGCTCAGGCCCGAGACGGCATTGCGCGCGGCCCACTCCTCGTCCGTCAGCACTTCCTTGTCCCCGAGGTCGTCGGGGCGTTCGAGCGGGGTCGTCGTGGTGTTCGTCCAGGTTCCCTGCAGGTCGGGGTCGCCCCAGGCCGTGCGGGGAGTCTGGCCGTGCGCCGCCGCGGGCAGCGCCAGCGCGGCCGCAACGAGCGTTACCAGGGCAATGAGCGCTCTCGGGTTCATCGAATCCTCCTGAAATCGCCCCTATTCTGTCATAGGACAGGTAAAGGGTTCGGGGCGCAGCCCCGAATGGTCATGGATACAGCGCTTCGCCGGATGTGAACTCGTCCCGCGTGAGGCGCCCGAGAAAACCCGTCCGCAGCGCTTCCAGTTGCACCGCGGTGCGCGCCGCCGCCCGGTGCGCGTCGATGGCCGCCTCGGTGGAGAAGTAGAACGCGACCGTCAGACCCTCGGCAGCGGCGATGGCGCGGAACAGTTCCTCGCGGTCCGGCAGGTCGCGGTTCGCGCCCGGGACGAGCACCTCGCCCACTACGCCCAGGTCGGGCACTGTCGCCCGGGACGCCACCGTGTAGTCGGGCAAGGCTTCCGTCGCGGCGCCGGAATCGCGCTCGCCCGCGTAGAACCAGACGAGCAGTCCCGTGCTCGCCAGCAGGACGGCGAGGGAGATATAGCGCAAGGCCCTCAGTAGACCGGGATCGGAAACAGCTTGAAGCCCTGCGCGCTGCGCTGCTCCACGTCGGAGCTCGTGTAAATGCCGCACAGCTTGTTGTGCCGCATGCACGCCTCGCCCACCTTGACGATGGCTTCTTCCACCTCCGGCGCGGACGGGTTGGCGCCGGGGGTCCCGACGCCCAGCGAGAGGCTGAGATCCGAGGGCCCGATGAGCACACCGCCGAGGCCCGGCACCTGCAGGATGGCGTCGATGTCGTTGACCATCTCTCGCGTCTCGACCATCGCGATCGCCAGCAGCTCTCCCTCCGGATTGAGCGGCCACACGTCGGCCCTGCCGGCGTACTCGTCGCTGGAGATGCCGCCCCAGATGCGGCGGGCGCCGGTCGGGCCCCATCCGCGCCGGCCGCGCGGTTCGACATACTGCGCGCCGCGCTGCGGCGGGTAGCGCATCGCCTGCACCAGCCGCGTCACCTCCGCCGTGGTGCGTACCTGCGGCAGCACGATGCCCATGGCGCCGGCGTCCAGGATTTGCTTCACCACGTGGTGGTAGTCCTGGTCCGCCTCGTGCGGGATGCGGACGATGGGCGTCAACTCGGGCCGTTCGCCTTCGTCGGGCTCGATCTCGCCGAGGAAGTCTTCCAGATCGTCGACCAGGAAGGGGTTGTGCTCCAGCGAGACGATGCGCCAGTGCTCGCCGGCGAGCGCGTTCTCGCCGGCCTCGAACTGTTCGATGATCCGGTTCAGCCGGCCGTCTGCGCTCTGCGCCTCCGGACCGGCCATGCACGCCGCGCTCAGCAGCGCCACGATGCCGAGCGTCCACGCCGCGCGCCGCGCGGCAGTCGGTGTCCCGCGTGTCATGCCTGTCATGGATCTGATTCCTCTCTTCTCAATTGAGCAGGTCGAACAACTGACTGTACTTGATCGTCAGCGTGCGGCCGAACGCCGAGCGGTCGATGTCGAGGTGCGGGTCGAGGCTGCCGAGGCCCTGGATGTCGTTGTAGACGATGAACAGTCCCGTGTTCGCGTCCGACAGCAGGCCGAAGCGCACGTTCGAGGACCACAGGTCGGCCCGATCGTTGTACTGCACCAACGCCTGCAGGAACAGCCGCGTGGTGAACGAGTACGACAGGCGCAGGCTGGACAGGTTGGTGGTGAAGCGGCCGCCCGGCAGATTGATGTCGTTCCAGTCCCAGATGAGCTGGGCGTTGAACGTCTCCCCGAACCGCACCGCCAGGTCGAATACCTCCCGTATCCGCTTGCCGCCGAAGAGCCCGCCGATGGTGCTTCTGATCGCCGCGCTGACCGGCGCGCCGCGGTTGGTGTTGAAGGTGAGCTGCGACTCGGTGTGGTCGTAGACGCCGATCGGCACCGTCACGCCGGGGAAGATCTCGAACGGCACGAACAGGCCCTCGCGCGTGAGGTTGATTCCCGTATGGGCCTCGTAACCGTTTTCCCACTCCCAGTGGTTGTCCATGTGGGTGTACTGCGTC
>JAJEDW010000240.1 GCA_022821265.1 Acidobacteriota bacterium | reverse complement strand
CGGGAAGACGATCGCCACGGGCCGGGTTCCCGCCCGTCCTTGCCCGCCGCTAGATCAAGACTGACCAGCCAAACGTTGCCACGCTGCATCACAGCAGTTCCTTACCGACTGGTCGGCCTTCTAGCCAGGCACCATCCTCGTCGTCCGTAGCGTTTTCGTCGCATTGGGCCAGCAGTTCCTCCAGTGTGTAGCGTCGTAAAAGTAGGTGTCTCCCAACTGCGTAACGTTCGTGTCTCCCAACTGCGCAAAAGGTCCGTGTCTCTTGACGCCCGGAACACGTCGCTGAAACCGGGTCTGCCGGGGGAAGATGTCGCTCTGGCGGAATCGGCTGGCCAGCGACATGTCGCCGTCGGTGGTTCTGCGTGCTCAGCGGTGTGCGCCATCGCGGGGAACAGCGCTGCACCGCCTGCGGCCCTGCGGGCCGCGTGCCGGTCTGAAGACCGGCGTTCCCAGCCGTGTGCGCCTTCCGGAGCGCAGCGCTGAACCGCGCTGCGGGCCTTCGGCCTGCGGTGTCGGCTGGCCAGCTCGTGCGCCGCTACCCGAACCGGCCGACACACCCGGATCAGGCCTACCGGTCCACCGATGGCGCGGCCCGGGAGGCGGAACCGCAGGGCTGATTCTGAGGGCCGGCGGGGCGCCGCCGAACGCTCCGGCTTCGCTCTCGTTGGCGTGCTAGCGTCACCGCGTGGGCCGGACGGTTCCGGCCGCGACCTTGAACGGGAACATCTTGAGCCTGGAAACCTCATGAACCTGGACGAGACGCGGCCGCCGGAGCCGCCGGGAGGGATGATGAAACGGAGAGACTGGACGCTGCTGGTCTCGCTGATGGTGGCGCAGACGACGCTGATCCTGGGGATCGGCGCGTTCGGCTTCTACCGGCTGGACGACCGCATGGACCGGATGGAAGCGCGATTGGACGAGCGGATGGATCGGATTGAGGCGAGGATGGACCGGATGGAAACGCGTCTGGACGACCTCGACCGGCGCGTGGCCCGCATCGAGGGCATCCTGCGGTTGCAGGCTGACGGGGATCTGTCGGACGAGGACTCGGACAACTTCTCCCCGGATTCCTGAACCCTGCAAGCCGGCCCGCTCGGCCGGGCCTGAGAGTCGTCGCCGGAGGATGCGCCGTGGATCTGGATGGGCGTGGTGTTCGCGGCCTTCGGCCGCGGTGCCGGCCGGAGGCCGGCGTTCCAAGCCGGCAGGCCATCCGGGCCGGGGGGAGCCCCGTGCGGCCGGTGTTCTTTGCGCGGCGGCGCTGCCCGTGTCCAGAATCCCGGGACATGTAAGGAGGATGTCCCATGGGGAACATCAGACTCGGGGTGGGACCGGCGGCTTCCGTCCGCCGCTTTGCCGGCCTCGCCCTCGCCGCGGCGCTCGCCGGTTGCGACAGCGGCTCCGATTCGCCGACGACTCCGGCCCCGATCCCCGCTCCCGCCCCGGCCCCCGAACCCGCGCCGCCGCCGCCGTCGAAGGACGACCCGGCCGCCTTCACGCAGGCCTTCGTGCAGCGGGCCGTGGACCTGTTCGAGGCGGAAGGGCTCGAAGCGACGCTCGCGGCCTACAACGACCCGGCGAGCGTTGACGAATCCTGGTACGTGTTCATCCTGGACGCGGAGGGCGTGATGCTCGCGCACGCGACGGTGCCCGAGAACCTCGGCGCCAGCGTCCTCGGACCGCTCGGGGTGGACTCGGCCGGCAACATCTTCGGCCCGGCGCTGGCGGCGGCGACCGAGGACGGCGTCTGGGTGGACTACAACTACTTCAACCCCGCCACCGGCGACGAGGGGATCAAGCACACCTGGGCGGTCCGCCGCGACGGGATCGTGTTCGCCTCGGGCTGGTACGAGGGCGCGCCCACCGACTCGAGCATCGAAGCCCAGACGCAGGGGGTGGTCCGGCAGGCCGTGGGCTGGGTCCGCGAGCGCGGACTGGAGGCGGCGCTCGACTTCTACGCCACGCGCGCCTCCACGAGCGGCCCGTGGTACGTGGCTTTCCTCGACGCCGCGACGGTCGTGGTGAGCCACGGGGCGAACCCCGCGCTGGTGGGGAAGAGCAACCTCGGGGCGCTCGGCGTGGACGTGACCGGGAAGCCGTTCGGCGCCGAACTGCTGACCCTCCCGCCCGAAGGGGGATGGGTGGACTACGCCTTCTGGAACCCGGCAACCGGCGAGCAGGGGACGAAACACTCGTGGGCGCAGTTCGAAGCGGGCCACTGGATCGTCAGCGGCTGGTACGAGTCCGGGGACGTGGTGGACGACCCCGCCGCCCGCGCCATCGGGGTCGTGGAGATGGCGACCCGGTACGCCGACGCCTTCGGGGAGGACGCCGCCGTCGCCTTCCACAACACCGACGCGAGCTGGCTGGGGTCGTGGTACGCCTTCATCATCGACGCGGACGGGATCCTGGTCGCGATCGCCCCGGCTCCGGACAAGGTCGGCCTCGACGCCTACGACCCGGAGGAGGGCACGGACATCAAGGGCCACTTCTACGGTCCGAAGCTCGCGCGGGCGACCGAGGAAGGCGTGTGGGTGACCTACTGGCAGCCGAATCCGGCGGCGGGGGGCGAGCAGCAGTTGAAGCACACCTTCGCCCGGCGCCACGGCAACCTGGTCTTCGCGTCCGGCTACTACGAGGAATAGCGGCCCGGCC
>JAJEDW010000193.1 GCA_022821265.1 Acidobacteriota bacterium | reverse complement strand
TATGTCTCATATCCGTGGGACTCCGGCATCGATGATGCGCAAGGCCTGCCCGGGTTGCTCGTCGCCGGCGGCAGTCCGCCGATCGGACCCCACGGCGCAGACATCGGTCAACAGGACGTCGACGCCGAGTTCCTCGACGCGATCGCGGCCAACGAAGCGCTCGGCGCGACCGGTACGACCTACAACGTCAGTACGTTCATCGATCGGGGCGGCAGGCACATCTACTATCACGGCGAAGCCGATCCATGGTTCTCGTCGAATGACACGGTCCGGTACTTCGAAACCATGGGGGAACGGAACGAGGGCGTTGCGGCGATCGACGAATACGCGCGTCTCTATCTCGTGCCCGGAATGGCCCACTGCGGCGGCGGCGAGCAGACCGTCGACTCGTTCGACCTGCTGACGCCGATTGTCGAATGGGTCGAGAACGGTATCGCGCCGGGCGCCGTCACGGCGACCGGCCGATCGATGCCGGGACAGTCCCGGCCGCTGTGTCCGTTCCCGACCTACGCACATTTCAACGGCGGGGACTCGAACGCCGCCGACAACTACGGTTGCCGTATGCCGTGAGAGCAAGCCGGGAGCGGCCGCGCGAATCGCCGCCAAGGCCGTCCGGTCTTGCGACGCAATCAAAAGGGGGCTCTGAATGACGACGAAATTCATCGTGGGAATACTCTCGATCGGCGTCGCAGCCACCGCACACGCCGAGCGGCAGTCCTCTCCGGCCGATTCGGTCGTGTCGCCCATGATCAGCGATTCCGGAGTGACGCTGCAGATCCACGCGCCCAACGCGGAGCGTGTCTACGTCACCGGAGATTGGATGGCGACGCGGGCGCCGCTCGACCTGAGCATGAACGCCGACGGCGTCTGGTCGGTGACCACCGACGGCCTGAGGCCCGACTACTACAGCTACAGCTTCAACGTCGACGGCGTCCGGACCCTCGATCCGCGCAACCCCGAGATCAAACAGGGAATACGCGGCGTCGACAGCATGTTCTACCTCGAGGGGCCGGAAACGGCGTTTCAGGACAACCGGCCCGTGCCTCACGGACAGAAACGGAAGGTCTGGTACGAGTCGGAAACGCTCGGCGTCCAGCGGCGCATGCACGTCTACACGCCGCCGGACTACGATGACACGAGCCGCGACTATCCAGTCTTCTACTTGCTGCACGGAGGCGGGGACGAGGACTCGGGCTGGAGTTCGATCGGCCGCGCCGGATTCATCCTCGACAATCTCATCGCGGACGGCGCGGCCCAGCCGATGATCGTGGTCATGCCGAACGGCAGCCTGCCTCAGGATTCCCGGTCGAGGTTCGAGAGTGAGCTCATGAACGACATCCTGCCGGCGGTCGAAGCGCGCTTTCGAGTGGAGGCCAGGCCGGAGAGCCGCGCCATTGGCGGCCTTTCGATGGGAGGCGGGCACACGATCCAGGTGTTCGGGCGCAATCCGGACGAGTTCGCATATGTTTCGGTCTGGAGCGCGGGCGCCTCCTCGGCCGAGGACTTCGAGGCGACATATGCCAACTTCCTCGCGCAATCCGATCAGGTCAATGCTGACGTTCAGCACTTCTCGATCGTCGTCGTCGCCGTCGATTTCGCCCATCCCGGATCGGTCACGCTGAGCGAGACGCTGGCGAACCACGGAATCGAGCACGAGTTCATCGAAACCAGCGGCGGCCGTACCTGGATCAACTGGCGGCAGTATCTGCGCGACTACGCGCGGGTATTGTTTCAGTGAAACGGACGGCTCGAATTCGTGGTCAGTCGCGCAGGCCGAACGTAAACAACGTGCGACCCGCCTGAATGCTGACGTATTGGTTGCCGCCCGCCGCATAGGTCATTGGACCCGCTTCGACGGCCGCGCCCAGCCGCGTTTCCCACAACAGTTCACCGTTACGGGCGTCGAGGGCGAAGAAGTGGCCGTCGCGGCCACCGCTGAAGAGCAGGTTCGAGGCCGTAGTCATGATCCCGGCTTCGCTGCTGGGGACGTTCTGACGGAACTGCCACACTCTGTTCCCCTCGAGATCCAGGGCCCTCACAGCGCTGTAGACATCCTCGCCGGCCGCGCCGCGTCCCGGGAAGGGACCGGTGAACGCCTGGCCCTCGACGAACGTGGGCGGCTCCTCTCCCTGCCTGTACGTCGTGGAGGTGTTCTCCCAGGTGGGCACGTACAACAATCCGGTTTCGGGACTGTAGGAGGGCGGATACCAATTGGTGGCGCCCTGGTTGCCCGGATACACGAGCACGCCTTCCGGAGTGCTGTTGACGATCTGGTTGGGGCGTCCGTCGTCGTCGAAACCGTCCACCCAGTTGGTCCGCGCGAACGACCGCGCGTGGAGGAACTCGCCCGTCACGCGGTCGAGGACGTAGTAGACGCCGTTACGGTTTGCGAAGAGCATGAGCCGGCGTTGCTCGCCCGCCCACTCCCTGTCCACGAGAACCGGTGTTTGCGTGGCGTCCCAGTCGAACTCGTTGTGGGGAGAGAACTGGTAGTGCCAGACCAGCTCGCCTGTATCGGCGTCCAGCGCGATGACCGTGCAGCTGTACAGGTTGTCGCCGAGCCGCCCGCGGCCATCCCAGTCGGGCCCCGGGTTCCCTGTTCCCCAGAAAGTGAGGTTGGTGGCCGGATCGTACGAGCCGGTGACCCAGATCGGGGCGCCGCCGTGCATCCACGAGTCTCCGCTCCAGGTGTCCCCTCCGGGCTCATCGGGTGAGGGGACGGTATGGAACCGCCACACCTCCTCGCCGGTTTCCACATCCCAGGCTGCGATCCAGCCGCGGACGCCGTACTCGCCGCCGGCCGTGCCGGCAATGACCCGGTCACCGGCGATGAGCGGCGCATGCGTGAAGGCATAGCCCTGACTGTGATCGTCAGCCTTCGTTCGCCAGATTTCGTCGCCCGTACGGGCGTCGATGGCGATCATGAACGCGTCGAGCGTCGCCAGGAAGATCGTGTTGTCGAGGATCGCCAGCCCCCGAGTCAGGCGCCCACAGCAGTTGCGCGCGTCTTCGGCGGGTGCGTGGTCGAACCTCCAGTAGACCTCCCCGGTTGTGGCATCCAGGGCGCGGACGTTGTTGGGGCTCTCGACCGTGTACATGACCCCGTTCACCACGAGGGGGGTGACCTCGTGAATCTCGAGCGAACGGGTCTGGTAGGCCCACGTGAGCTCGAGGTCGTCGACATTGCCGGGTGTGATCCGGGTCAGGCCGCTGTGACGGAGGCTCCGGTAGGACCCGTTGTATGTCAGCCAGTTCTCCGGCGTCGCCTCGGCGTTGACGATCTCTTCGAATGACACGTTCGGGGCCGGGGCCTCGCGCTGGGGCGGTCCACCCCGCTGAGCGAAACTCGAAACGGTCAGCGAAAGAAGGACAAGGACACGCGTGATCATGATCGGTCTGAATGCCGTGTCGTTTGTTCGATGTGGTGAATGGAACATCCTCCTCCTCCTTCGAATCGTCCACGGTTGGCTTCGTCGAGTCCGGGTGGCGGCCTGGAATCGTGTATGTGGCCTGTAGCCGGACCGTCGTAGTCTGACACAACTTTGAGAGTCCCACGTACCTCCGAAGCGTGATCCCGACCCGACCACGGTCGACGCTGATCGGCGGCGGTCATTCAGCTCCGTGAAGTGCTTGTCATCGCCGAGCACCTCGGACACGCGCCGGACCGGGCTGTCGGCGTTTTCGCGGCCGGTTTTCCTTGACAGCGTAACCCCCGCATCCATATATAGTTCGAAAGCGAGTCGGGTTTCGATTCCGGCGCCTTTGGGGAATACGTGCGACACAAAGTGATCGTGGCCGTGTCGGTCGGCGTGGTGGGTCTCGCCGCCGGCCGCGTCCTTCCGCCATCCGCCTCCGCCGAGCCGCAGGCCTCCGAGGCCGCGGCGGCGTCACAATACCTGGGCTTCGTCGATACTTACTGCGTCGGATGTCACAACCCGCGCCTGTTGACCGCGGGCTTGTCCCTGGAGGGCAAGGACCTGTCGCGCGTTTCCGACGAACCCGAGCTGTGGGAACGGGTCATCAGGAAAGTGGGCGGCCGGATGATGCCGCCGCCGGGGGCGCGAGCGCCGGACGCGGCGGCGGTCGACGGCTTCACGTCGTTCCTGGCCTCGACTCTGGACACCGCGGCGGCGGCGAACCCGCATCCGGGCGAAAAGGTCCTGCAGCGCTTGAACCGGGCCGAGTACGGGAACGCGGTCCGCGACGTGTTCCACCTGGACGTCGACGTCTCGGAATTGCTGCCGCCCGACGTCGACGCGTTCGGTTTCGACAACATGGCCGCGGTCCTCGGTATCTCGCCCTCCTTGATGGACCGGTACCTGTCGGCCGCATGGACGATCACGAGCCAGGCGATCGGCGACACGAACCTCACGCCGCGCATCGAGACGTTCCGGGTCCGTTCGGACCTGTCGCAGAACGACCACATCGAGGGACTGCCGGTCGGGACGCGCGGCGGGTTGCTGATCGAGCACAACTTCCCGGTCGACGGCGAATACGTCATACAGCCGAGGCTCTGGCGAAACACCGTGGCCGTCATCCGCGGGTTGGAGCATGAGCACGACCTGGAGATCACGGTCGACGGGGAACGCGTCCTGCTGGAGCGCTTCGGAGGCATCGAAGAGGAGCGGATCAACTACCTGATACCGCAGGCGGAAGGCGACAAGATCGAGGCGCGGTTCCGGGTCCGCGTGCCGCTGACGGCCGGTCCGCATCGCGTGGGCGTGGCGTTCGTGAAGAAGAGCTCGGCCGCGCCGCTCCACCTGCTGCAGCCGTTCCTGCGCGACAACATCGATCCGATCGATCCGACCGGGATCCCCGTGCTCGAGCGCGTGACGATCGAGGGGCCTTTCGATGTCACGGGCCCCGGCGCCTCGCCGAGCCGGCGCCGCATCATGACGTGCTACCCGGATGACGAGACCGAGGCCCTGGGCTGCGCGCGGGACATCCTCTCGCGCATGGCGCGGTTGGCCTATCGCCGCCCGGTGACCGATGCGGAAGTCGCAACCCTCGTGGATTTCTATCAACAGGAAAGGGGCAAGGGCGAGAGCTTCGATGTGGGGATCCAGACCGCACTGGTGTCGATCCTGGTCAGCCCGCAGTTCCTGTTCCGCTTCGAGCGCGACCCGGAGGACGCGGCGCCGGGCGCGATGTACCGGATCCGCGACCTGGAGATGGCGTCGCGGCTGTCGTTCTTCATCTGGAGCAGCGTGCCGGACGACGAGTTGCTCGACCTGGCCATCGCCGGGCGTCTCCAGGAACCGGAGATCCTCCAGGAACAGATCGAACGCATGCTGGCCGATGAACGGGCAGGGGCCCTGGGCGCCAACTTCGCCGGGCAGTGGCTGTACCTGCGGAACGTCGTCGCGACGGAACCGGACGCCGACCTGTTCCCGGATTTCGACGACAACCTTCGGAAGGGCCTACAGCGCGAGACCGAGCTGCTGTTCGAGAGCATCGCGCGCGAGGATCGCAGCGTCCTGGACCTGCTGACGGCCGACTACACGTTCGTCAACGAGCGGGTGGCCCGGCACTACGGCATCCGGGGCGTCTACGGAGACCAGTTCCGCCGCGTGGACGTCGAAGACGAGAACCGGAAGGGGCTCCTGGGGCACGCCAGCGTGATGCTGATCAACTCGTACGCGAACCGGACGTCTCCGGTGAATCGCGGCAAATACGTGCTGACGAACATCCTTGGGACGCCGCCGCCCCCGCCGCCGCCGAACGTCCCGCCTCTCGAGGAGAACCTGAACCAGCCGGCGGCCATGCGCGAGCGGATGGCCCAGCACCGCGCCAACCCGGCGTGCTCGGGCTGCCACCAGTACATGGATCCGGTCGGCCTGGCCCTGGAGAACTTCGACGCCATCGGGCGATGGCGCGAAGCGGAGGACGACTTGCCGATCGACGCGGCCGGCGCCATTCCGGTGTTCCGGGATTTCGGGCCGATCGACGGCCCGGTGGGTCTGCGCGAGGCGATCCTGAGCCGGTCGGAGCAGTTCGCGTCGACGGCCACGGAAATGCTGTTGACCTATGCGCTGGGACGGGGGCTGGAGGCGCGCGACATGCCGATCGTGCGCGCGGTTGTCCGGGACGCCGCGGACGAGAACTACCGGTTCTCGACCCTGGTTCGCGGCATCGTCACGAGCACGCCGTTCCAGATGCGAACCCGCCGCGCCGAACCGGACCCGACGGCGCGGCTGGAGTCGGATGGCGGAATAGCGGAACGATAAGGCCATAGGAGAGTCGAACATGTTTGCGACACGTCAGCACCTCAATCGCCGAACGTTTCTTCGGGGCGCCGGGGCCGCCGTGGCCCTGCCGCTGCTGGACGCGATGGTTCCGGCGCACACCGCGTGGGCGCAGACGGCGGCCCGCCCGGTGGAGCGTTTCGGGTTCGTCTACGTGCCCCACGGGACGATCATGGATCAGTGGATGCCGGCCCAGGCGGGCGCGGACTTCGAATTCTCCACCATCCTCAAGCCCCTGGAACCCTTCCGCGAGTACGTCAACGTGATCACGGGTCTGACCAACGAGGGCGAGAACGGGCATTCGCCGAGTCCCGGCATGTGGATGAGCGGCGCGTTTCCGGCCAAGGGCAGCACGGTGCTTCTGAACCGGACCGCCGACCAGGTCATCGCCGAGCACATCGGCCAGGAGACGACGTTCCCGTCGCTCGAGGTGGCGACCGAGGACATGTCCAGCAGCCTGGGCAGTTGCGCGGGCGACTTCCTCTGTTCCTACATGAGCACGATTTCGTGGCGGACGCCGACGCAGCCGCTCCCGATGGAGATCAACCCGCGCGTGGTCTTCGAACGGATGTTCGGGGGCGACGCGGCCACCGACGAGGCGCGTTTGGCGCGGCTGGAACAGAGCACCAGCATCCTGGACGGCGTGGCCGAGAGCGCGCGCGCGCTGCGGCGCGACCTGGGCGCCCCGGACCGCGCCAAGCTCGACGAGTACCTGGAGAACGTGCGGGAGATCGAGCGCCGGCTGGTTCAGGGCGAGCGCCAGCGGTCGGAGAGCAGCCTGGAGGTCCCGGCGCCGCCCACGGGGATTCCCGAGTCGTTCGAGGAGCACATCGTCCTGATGTTCGAGCTGCAGGCGCTGGCGCTGCAGGCCGACCTGACGCGGGTCACCTCGTTCATGCTGTCGCGGTCGCTCAGCACGCAGAGCTATCCGCAGATCGGCGTGGCCGAGTGCCATCACCCGATCTCGCACAACAACTACGTGCCCGAGGTGGTCGAGAAGAAGGCCCGGGTGGACACCTACCACGCCCAGTTGTTCGCGAACTTCCTGGAGCGGCTGCGGTCCACGCCCGACGGCGAGGGCAGCATCCTGGATCACTCGACGTTCCTCTATGGGAGCGGCATGAGCAACTCCAACGTCCACGACCACATCAACCTGCCGACGCTCGTGGTCGGCGGGCTGTTCCCGGGCAACCGCCACATCAAGCTCGGGGAACTGGCGCCGGATCGGGATGCGTCCTACGTTCCGAAGTACACCGAGACCGTGCCGTTCGCGAACCTCCTGGTGACGATCCTGAATCGCGCTGGCGTGGAAACCGACGCCTTCGGGCTGGAACGCGTCGCGAGCGACGGCCACATCGCGCTGTAGGTAGCTGTCGGTAAGGGAGACTGCCATGACATCCCGACGCATGCTGACCGCATCGATCGCCGTGTTGTTGGGCGCCGGCCCCGGCGCCGCGCAAACGGAAGAAAGCCCGCTGGCTCTGGCCGCGAAGAATCGCGACACGGCCGCGGTTCTTTCGCTGCTCTCGGAGGGCGTGGCGGACGTCGTCGCGACCGACAACGAAACGATGACGGCGCTGCATTGGGCCGCCTACTGGAACGATCTCGAGGCCGTCGAGGCGCTCCTGGACGCCGGGGCCCGAGCCAACGTCAGCAACCGGTACGGCGTCACGCCGCTCCACGAGGCGGTCACGCTCGGGAGCGAGGCGGTCACGCGCCGGCTGCTGGACGCGGGCGCGGACCCGAACGCCGGGTATGGCGCGGGTGAGACTCCGGTCATGATCGCCGCGCGTACGGGCCACGTGGACACGCTGGCGCTCCTTCTCGACCACGGGGGCGAGATCAACGCCGCCGAAGAGTGGCGGGGGCAGACGCCGTTGATGTGGGCGGCGATCGAAGGCCACGCCGAGGCCGCGCGGTTCCTGATCGACCGCGGAGCGGACGTGAACGCCCGTTCGGCGCTGTTGGATTTCGAGCAGATCGAGACCAGCGCGGCCGGCGCACTGGTCGACCGTCCGACCGGAGAGTTGACGCCTCTGTACTTCGCGGCCCGGCAGGGACACGACGCCGTGGGCGAGGTACTGCTCGACTCCGGGGCGGACGTGAACCCGGGCGAAGTCATCTATGGCTTCACGCCCCTGCAGGTGGCGGTCATCAACGGGCACTGGGACTTCGCGGCGATGCTGATCGAGCGCGGCGCCGACGTCGACGACGGTTCGCTCTACACCGCCGTCGAGACGCGCAACACGCCGGCGTACACGAACCGGCCGGCGCCGCCGTTGCGGGATCGGGTGTTGGGCGACATGGACATCGTCCGCATGCTGCTGGATGGCGGCGCCGACCCGGACCAGGTCTACACGAAACGGATTCCACCGCGGCAGGCGCAGGGCGAGGTGAACGTGCCCCCGGGAGCGACCCCCATGCTCCGGGCCGCGTTCTCCACCGACATGGAGATCATGCGGCTCCTGATGGAATACGGCGCCACGCCGGCAACGACGGCGGCCGACGGCTCGTCGCCTCTGATGGTCATGGCCGGACTGCGGGCCCGGGGACGCTACGACAACGCGGCCGGTCCCCGCGATCCGATGCGGCTGGAGGCCGTACGCATGTTCTGGGAGGCGGGTGCGCCCGTCGATGGCGTCCACACGCCGACCGGGAACACGGCCTTGCACTACGCCGCCCGAAACGGCGCGCAGGACATCGTCCGGTTCCTGACCGCGGCCGGCGCCAGCCTGCACCAGGCGAACAACGACGGGCAGACGCCGTCGGACATGTTCCGGTCCCGGGCCTTGAGCCTGGCTCCGTGACGGCGGCTCGACGATGAGACTCGGCGCGGCCGTTCTTGCGTTGGGCTTGTCCGGAGTCCTGGCGCACACCTTGGAGGCGCGTCCCGAGTTCTTCATGTTGTACAAGGGGGACCCGTTGCGGAACCCCGCGATCGACACCTGCGGCGCCTGCCACATCAACGACCTTGGCGGCGGCGCCCGGAACGAGTTCGGGCTGGCCTTCGCCGAGAACGGATTCACGATCACGCCGATGCTGCGCGCCCGGTTTCCGGACCGCTTCACCTATGAAACGACGACCCTGTCGAACGGGACGGCGTTCCATTTCTCGGACCCCGACCACGTGTACTTCGTGTTGGAGCCCGTCCCGGACGAGGGCGATGAAGAGGGCGCGGAAGCGGCAATGCGAGAGGTCGACATGGTGGCCCTGGCGCGAGGCGAGCTGGGTTCGGTCGATGAACGCCCCGAGGACCGGATGGGTTTCTTCGTGACCAGCGTCGGGCCCGGGAACGGCGGCGACCTGGGCGGGCTGGCGGGCGCCGACGCGCACTGCCAGTCGCTGGCGGAGGCCGCCGGGTCCGGCGACCGGACCTGGCGCGCGTACCTGAGCACCAGCTTCGACGGGGATCCCGTGATCCACGCGGGCGACCGCATCGGCGGCGGACCGTGGTACAACGCCGACGGCCTGCTGATCGCCCGCGGCGTGACGGACCTGCACATCGGCAACAACCGCATGAGCCTCGCCATGTCGGTCAGCGAGACCGGCGAGCGGATCGCCGGAAGGGGCGAGGATCCGAACCGGCATGACATCCTGACCGGCACGCTGGCCGACGGCACGGCCGCCGTGGGGATGAACTGCAACAACTGGACCAGCGGCGGCGAGGGCGCCGCCATGGTCGGTCATCACGACCGGGAAGGCGGGGGCCAGGACGGAAGCTCCTGGAATGCGGCGCACCCGTCGCGGGGTTGCAGCCAGGACGACCTGCGGGCCAGCGGCGGCGACGGCCTGTTCTACTGCTTCGCCGCCGACTGAACGTCTACCGCACCACTTCGCCCGCCGCGCGCGTGATGTCCGCGCCCGCCGCCATCCCGTGCGTCCCTTCCACCTTGGACGGGTGGCCGCGGGCGCTGATGACCTCGCCTTCGACGAAAGTCTCCCGCGTCCAACCGCGCTTGGCCAGGACCGTGGCCGGGGCGAATTCGATCTGCCAGATCTGGATCTCTCCGTCGTCGCCCGTCACCTCGACGTACAGGACGGGATGCGGGTTCCTGAATACGAAGTTGCTGACGACGCCCTCGATCTCCACGTAGCGATCCATGTGGAAGGCCGCCGACTGCGCATGATGGGCCGCGGCGGGAACCGATGCGGCGACAACCGCCGCGGCGAAACGCGCCGCGGCGAGCGTCGTCAATGTCTGCAACCGCATATCGGGTTTCCTCTATGGTGTTTCGTCATCCGGGGGAAAGACCTCCGGGAGCCGCATCATGTCCGGGTCGGCGTACTTGGACGGAACGAACTGCGCCGGCTGGCTCGCCAGCTCGGGAAGGCACGCGTAAGGGAGGATCAGCGGCGCTTCCTGCGGCTCCCAGAGACGCGTGAACGCGATCGCCCCGTTCAGGAAGACCGGATCCTCGGTGACCACGTCCGCGCGGAGGCCATCGCCCTCCCGCCGGTACGTCTCGACGACGCGCTTCCGGGTGGAGGAGGGCACGTTGGCCATGTCGTCCAGGCCGTGAGGATCGAACGTGAACGCGGACGTTTCGACGACGAGGCTCCCGTCTTCGTACCGGCCGCGCGAATACCCCTGGACCGTGAACTCGTAGACGGGCGGCTCGGGGTGCCCGTGGCCCTCGAGCCAGACGGTTCTCACGATGTCGTCCTTTTCGTAGGTGAAGACGACCCGGTCTTCCCGCTGCTCGATCGCGAACGCGTAGGGATCCGCCACCAGGGACGGCGACGTGGCCTGGACGCAGTCGTACTTCGGTCCCGCCGTTTCGTCCCACGCGGCCATGAAGCCCAGCGCCCGGGCCTTCAACGGCAACTCGCGGAAGACGAACGGACAGGTCACGCCGTTCGGCGTGCAGTTGTCGCCCGGCGACCAGATTCCCGCGAGATCCGGGACAGGCGCGGTCGCCGTCTGGGCCGAGGCGAAGACGCCGCCCAGCACGGCGACCAGTACGATCGCGCAGGCCCGCGGTCGCTGTCCGGAATTGCTGGATTCGCCCATCGGGCGTCAGTGTATATTACGTTCCCAGCCATGCGAAGCAACCTTTAGGCGAAGTGGAGGAGGCAGCCATGAGCTACATGAATCGCAGAGCGTTCCTGAGGTCCGGCGCCGCGGCAGCGGCCGGATTGTCGATGGCTCCGATCGGAGCCGACGGCAAGGGCCAGGACGACCGCGGCACGTCACTTACGCCCATCGTTTCGACCACGCAGGGCCGCATACAGGGCCGGATCCGCAACGGCGTCCACCAGTTCTGGGGCGTTCCCTACGGCGCGTCCACCGGCGGCTCGAACCGTTTCATGCCGCCCGTGCGCGGGGCGTCGTGGAGCGGCGTCCGGGACGCGTTCCGAGTCGGAAACCGCGCGCCGCAGGACTCGGGCGGACCCGTCTCCGTGGTCTGGGCGCTCGACCGTCGCGAGCCGATGGGCGAGGATTGCCTGAACATCAACGTCTTCACTCCAGGCCCGGATAACGCCGGACGCCCGGTGATGGTCTGGCTGCACGGCGGCGGGTTCTCGGGCGGTTCGGGCAATTGGCTGCTGTACGACGGCACGAACCTCGCGCGGAAGGAAGAGGTCGTCGTCGTGGCCGTGAACCACCGGTTGAACCTGTTCGGTTTCCTGCACCTGGCGGATCTGGGCGGAGAGAAGTGGGCCCGCTCCACCAACGTCGGGGTTCAGGACATCGTGGCCGTCCTGGACTGGATCCGCGACAACATCGCGGAGTTCGGGGGCGATCCCGAGCGCGTGACGATCTTCGGGCAGTCCGGCGGCGGGGGGAAGGTGACGACGCTGATGGCCATGCCGTCGGCCGAGGACCTGTTCCATGGCGGCATCGCCATGAGCGGATCGGCGCTCCGGGGAACGCCCCGCGACGGCGCCACCGAGGCGGCGGAACGCTTCCTGTCCAAGCTCGGCCTCGGCCCCGACCGGCTGGACGCGCTCCAGTCCATGCCGTGGCGGCAGCTCCAGGCGGCGTTCGACAGCGAACCGGCCATACCCGGCCTGGGGCGGGGGCCCGTCATCGACGGGACCGTCATTCCCCGGCACCAGTGGGACCCGACCGCGCCGGAGTATTCGGCCGATGTGCCCCTGATGATGGGGTCCACCGAGACCGAGAACGGGTGGGTCGGTCCGCCGCCGCTGGAGTTGTCGGACGGCGAGACGCTCGCCCGCTTCATCGGCCTCGCGAACGACGACGCGGCCGCCGGGCGGGAGTTGATGGCGCTGTATCGAAGGAAACATCCCGATCGCGTCAACCAGATGTTGTGGCTCACCGCCCAGTCGGACGACACGCGCCGCCGGAACGCGCAGACGCTGGGCGAGCTCAAGTTCGCGCAGGGCGGCGCGCCCAGCTTCCTGTACTTCTTCGACTGGTACTCGCCGGTCTACGACAACCGCATGGGCTCGTACCACACGCTGGACATCCCGTTCGCGCTCTACAACGTCGACATCGCCGCGTCGATGACCGGGGCCATGCAGGCGCGTTACGAGCTGGCCCACAAGATGAGCGCCGCGTGGGCGGCGTTCGCGCGCAACGGCGACCCGAACCACCCGGACATCCCGGATTGGCCCGCGTTCGATCCGGCCGATTATCCGACGATGATGTTCGGCGACGACGTCCGGATGGTCCGCGATCCGAACCGCGAGGAGCGGCTGGCGCTCGCCGCATTGCGGGCGGGATAGCGGAGGAAGCCGCCGATGAGAGCTCAAGGTATCGCGCTTGTCGTCGCCGTGTTCGGGCTGGGCGCCGGATGGCTGTCGGCACAGGATCCCGGCGACTGGCCGATGTACAACTACGACCTGTGGGGCACGCGGCACTCGCCCCTGGACGAGATACACACAGGCAACGTCGCCGGCCTGGAACGGGCATGGACGTTCCCCCTGGGGCGGCTCGGAACCGTGGGGCAGTTGACCGGGGGCTCCGAGGCCACGCCGATCGTCGTCGACGGCGTGATGTTCCTGCCGCTGGCGGATTCGTTCGCGGCGCTGGACGCGGCGACCGGCGACGAGGTCTGGACGTACGCGATGTCGCTGGAGGATCCGCCCAACCGGAGGGGCGCCGTCTACTGGCCCGGCGACGGCGAGAACGCGGCCCGCGTCTTCTTCACCGCGGGCGCCCGCCTGATCGGTCTCGGCGCGTTCACGGGAGAACCCGTCGGCGGTTTCGGCGCGGACGGCGTCGTCGACATGGTCCAGACCTACAACGGCGTCCCCAGCGTCTTCGAGGACCGGATCCTGGTGGGCACCAACAGCTCGCCCGGCGCGGTGCGGGCGTTCGACGCCCGGACGGGCGAGCGGATGTGGGAGTTCCGAGCCGTTCCGGGACCGGGAGAACCGGGAATCGAGACCTGGGAAAACGAGAGCTGGCGCGACCGGACCGGCGCCTACAGTTGGTCCTTCTCACAGACCCTGGACCCGGATCGGGGCATCTACTACGCCGTATTCGAGACGCCGGGTCCGATCGACTACTGGGGCGGTGACCGCCACGGCGACAATCTTTTCGGGGGATCGGTCGTGGCGCTGGACGTCCGCACCGGAGAACGTCTCTGGCATTTCCAGCACGTGCACCACGACCTCTGGGACTACGACCTGCCGTCGCCGCCGGTGCTCCTGGACGTGACGATCGAGGGCGAGAGCGTGCCGGTCCTGGCGCTGACGGCCAAGACCGGGTACATGTACATCCTGAACCGCGTGTCGGGGGAGCCCGTGTTCGGGATCGAGGAAGCGCCGGTTCCGCAGAGCACGGTCCCCGAGGAGCGCAGCTCGCCCACGCAGCCGATTCCGGTCCAGCCTCCGGCGCTGGCGCGCGTATCGTACAGTCCGGAAGACATCGTGACGGCCGGCGACACGACCGCCGAGCATGCCGCGTTCTGCCGCGAACTGGTCGAAAGGAGCGGCGGCCTGCTCAACGAGGGGCCATTCACGCCGTACGTCTACCGCGCCCCCGGCGCGCCGCCCCGATCGACTGTCGTCTTTCCCGGCTCGGTCGGCGGCGCGAACTGGGGCGGGGCCGCGGCCGATCCCGAACTGGGTTACGTCTTCGTCAACACCATGAGCGAAGGCAGCTTCGGCTGGATCGAGCGGAGCCCCGAAGGATCGGACGTGCCGTACCGGCGGAACAGCATCGTCGGCCGGACCTCGCGATTTCAGTGGCACGACAACACCGAGGATTCCGGCGGGAACATCAACGGCGCGGGCGAGGACGCCTGGCCGTGTCAGAAACCGCCGTGGGGCGAGTTGATCGCCGTCGACGCCGCGACCGGGGACATCGCCTGGCGCGTGCCGCTGGGGATCACCGAGGAGTTGCCCCCGGAACGCCGGAACACCGGCCGCTTGAATTTCGGCGGGCCCATGACCACGGCGGGGGGCCTGGTCTTCATCGGCGCCTCGAACGACCGCCGCTTCCGCGCCTTCGACTCCGAGACCGGCCGGGAGCTTTGGGTCCAACGGCTGGAGATGAGCGCGCACGCGGTCCCGATCTCGTATGAAGTCGACGGCAGGCAGTACATCGCCGTCGTGGCCGGCGGACAGCGCGGCGACGTCGACGATCCCGGACCGGAGGGGGCCGAAGCCGTCATCGTTTTCGCGCTGCCTTGACACCTTCGCGAACTCCACGGGAGACGCAGGACTTGCGGTCGTTCCGACAACCGGGACGCGTTGCGAGCGATCGGGACATGTCATTCGGTTCGACTTGGGACTGGATCCGTCACCTGGCGAACCCCATTCCCCGCCATCTGGCGGCCATGGGGTACGCGCGGGGACTGAGGCAGCTCGATTCCCGGGGGCGGCGTTGCCGGCTCGCATGGCGTCCGCACGTGGAGCGCAGCCGGGCGCTGATGCTCGAGGCCGCGGATCGTTGCGCCCGAAACCGGAAAGCGGTCGTCATCGGGTCGGGGCCGCTCTTCGATATCCCGGTCGCCGAGTTGAGCCGGCGCTTCCGCGAAGTCGTCCTGGTGGACATTCTGCATCTCCGGCAGGTCCGCTCGGCGGTGCGCCGGTATCCCAACGTGCGTCTTCGATGCGCCGACGTCACCGGAGTCGTCGAAGAGGTGCATGCGATGGCTCAGCGGGGACGGCGGTTGGCGTTGCCGGAGCGAAAGCCGGACTTCTTTCCGGGAGAAGACGCCGACCTGGTCGTTTCGGCGAATATCCTGTCCCAGCTTCCGTTGGCGCCGGTTCGCTACGCAACCCGGAAGAAGAACGGTCCGGCGCCCTGGTGGGTGAAGGCGTTTTCCCGCCGGCTGGTCGTCGACCACCTGGACTGGCTCGCTTCGTTGGCAGGCAACGTGTGTCTGATATCGGATCTGGAGCGTCTCTATTGCGATGGAGAGGACGTCGTCTGCCGGGACGGATCGCTGCGGGGGGTGGATTTGCCGGAAGGGGGGCGGCGATGGTTGTGGGATCTGGCGCCGAAGCCGGAATTGGATCCCCGGTACGACGTGCGCCACGTGGTTGCCGGCTACGCGCAGTTCCCGAAACGGGTCTGGTTGGAACGTAAGAGACCCGGAAACACCCGTGACGACTTAGAATTGTCGGACGGGACGAAACGGCCGGTTTTCGAGCAAGCGAGGCACAAGGATCAAACGCCGCCGTAACCGTCCCGGGGAGAGCCACGCCATGACGACGAGAACGTATCGCATCGGGCAGATCGTGCCGAGCTCGAACACGACGATGGAGACCGAGATCCCCGCGATGCTCCGGGCCCGGGAAGCGGTCGAGCCGGAGCGTTTCACGTTTCACTCGTCCCGAATGCGCATGAAAAGCGTGACCAAGGCGGAGCTCGAGGCCATGGACGCCGAGTCGGACCGTTGCGCCGCCGAACTGGCCGACGCCGACGTGGACGTCCTGGGCTATGCCTGCCTGGTGGCGATCATGACCATGGGCCGGGGCTACCACTGCCAGTCCGAGGCGCGCCTGCGCGCCGTGACGGAGAGGGAAGGCCATCCGGCGCCGGTCGTCACCAGCGCCGGCGCGCTCGTCGACGGGTTGAAGGCGTTGGGCGCGCGACGGGTTTCGATCGTGACGCCGTATCTCCGGCCGTTGACCCGCCTCGTCACCGAGTACATCGAGGCCGAAGGCGTCGAGGTCATCGACAGCATCTCGCTCGAGATCGCCGACAACCTCGAGGTCGGGCGACAGGATCCGATGGCGTTGGTCGATATCTACAAGGACCTGAACCTGGACGGCGCCGACGCCCTCGTCCTTTCCGCCTGCGTCCAGATGCCCTCTCTGCCGGCCGTCCCGGTGGTCGAGGCCGAATGCGGGCTGCCGGTGGTTTCGGCGTCCGTATGCACGGTCTACCAGATGCTGCGGAGCCTGAACCTGGCCCCGCACGCCCCCGGGGCCGGAGCGCTCCTTTCGGAATCGGTTGGAGCATCGGCTTGACGACGATCGATCGGGCCGAAGCCGTCCTTCTGCACTATCGGCTGGACAAGCCCGTGGGCGGCTCCGGCGTGTCCGCCGTCGACGTGGTCGTCGTGGACCTGGCGGACTCCGACGGCGCCGTCGGGTGGGGTTTCACCTACGTGATCGGAGGCCAAGGCGGCGCCGTCGTACTCGAAGCCGCCCGCGGCCAGTTGGATCGTCACGTGCGCGGCCAGGAACGGGTTCCGCCGCCGGCCCTTTGGCGCCGGATCGCGGCCGGGTTCAACCGGACGGGGCCGGGGCCGAACATGGTGGCGCTGGCCGCCGTCGACGTCGCCGCCTGGGACCTGGAGGCCCGGCGCCGGGGAATCCCGCTCGCCGAGGCGCTGGGGGGCGCCGCGCGGCACGTGCCCGTGTACGGGAGCGGCGGCTTCACCGCCGCCCAATCGCCGGAAGCAGCCGCCGAGACGGCTGCAGCGCATGCCGCCCGGGGTCTCGGAGCGGTCAAGCCCCGCGCGCGGGGACGCGGCGGCGAGGACATCCGCGTGATGGAAGCCGTCCGTTCGGTCCTCCCCGACGGCGTCGACATGATGCTGGACGCCAACGAGAAATGCGACCTGGTCGCGGCGCGCCGCTTGTTGGGCGCCGCGCGGGAGCACGGCGTGCTGTTCGTGGAGGAACCGCTCCCGGCCGATGCGATCGAAGGCTACCGCGCACTGGCCTCGTCCGGCGGCGCGCCGGTGGCGGCGGGGGAACATCTGCAAGGGCGGACGGCCTTCCTGCCGTTCCTGTCGGAACGCCTCGTGAGCGTGATCCAACCCGATCTGGCCATGGCGGGCGGCCTGACTCCGGTCGTCGAGGTGGCGCGGCTGGCGGAGGCGTTCGACGTCGGCGTCGCGCCCCACTTCCTGCCGGGGCTGTTCGTCCACGTCGCCGCCGCGGCCGGCGCCGTCACGTGGCTCGAGGAGTTCCCCCTGCTCGAGCCCCTGTTCGAAGGTTGGCCCGGGGTTCGGGAGGACGGCCGCATGGCGCCGCGGGAGGCGCCGGGACACGGGCTGGTCCTGGAGGACGCCGTTCGGCGAATGTACCAGGCCGCTTGATGCAAGGAGGGAAGGACGCTTTATGCGCTTGTGCCGATTCGGAGATGATTCGCGGTTGGGGCTTGTCGAAGACACCCGCGTGCGGGATGTCAGCGCCGCTCTGGACGTGTTGCCGGCCTACCGTTATCCGTTGCCGGCGGTGGACGTGCTCATCGAGAACCTGGATGCGGTGTGCGAGCGCGCACGGTCGATCGCGCCGGAAGCCGAGGTCCATGAGCTGGAAGGGCTGAGGCTGCTGAGCCCGGTGGCCAACCCGGGCAAGATCATCGGCGCGCCGTTGAACTACGTGAAGCACGTGGATGAAGTCAAGGCCGACGCCGGGATCCACCACAACGTCGCGGCGCACACGGCGCCGATTCACAAGATGGGCGTCTTCCTCAAGGCGCGGAGCGCGCTGGCCGGGCCGGGCGAAGGCATTCGCCTCCGCAAGCTCGACCGGCGCAACGATCACGAGGTGGAACTGGCGGTCGTCATCGGCAAACCCGCGAACAACGTTGCGGCCGGGGACGCGCTGGAATACGTGGCCGGGTACACGATCGGCCTGGACCTCACGATCCGGGGACCCGAGGAACGCTGTCTTCGGAAGTCGCCCGACACCTACGCGGTGGTGGGCCCCTGGTTGGTGACCCGGGACGAGATACCGGATCCGGGCAACCTGGATCTCTCGGTTTCGGTCAACGGCGTCGTGCGCCAGGACTCGAACACGCGGCACATGACGATGGGCGTCGAGCGATTGATCGAGTTCGCCTCGGCGTTCTACACGCTGTATCCGGGCGACATCATCATGACGGGCACGCCGGAAGGCGTGAGCCCGCTCGCGCCCGGTGACCGCATCCGGGCGTCGATCGAAGGCGTGGGCGCCATGGACGTCCAGGTGCATCCGGCATCCACCGGACAAATCGCTTAGTCCCTTTCGCCGGCGGCGCTATACTTGGCGCATTGCGGCGCGACGGACCCACGCGTTGCGACATGGAGGGTGGTGACCCATGACGAACCGCACTCGAGCCGGCATTCAGGTTTCCCTCCTCCTGACGGCCGCGGCATGCCTCGGCGGGGCGGCTTACGCCCAGACGGACCTGTCCGGGGAATGGCGCGTGGTCCGCAGCGAGGACAACTTCCACAACCCGTACAACGGCGACACCGGCGGACTGCCGCTCAACGAGGCGGGTTACCGGCGGTCGGACACATGGGACGCGTCGATCCAGTCGCTGCCGGAATGGCAGTGCAGGCCGCATTCGGGCGCCTATATCACGCGCGGCCCGTCGGCCCTGAAGATCTGGAAGGAAGTGGATCCGGTGTCGCGCGAGACCGTCGCCTTCCACACCGAGTGGCTGCGGTCGATCGACAACCCGATCTGGATGGACGGGCGCCCGCATCCGTCCGAGCACGCGCCCCACACCTGGGCCGGCTTTTCCACCGGGGAATGGGTCGGCGACATCCTGAAGGTCACGACGACGCATGTGAAGGAAGACTACATCCGGCGGAACGGCCCGCCGCAGAGCGACCGCATCACGATGACCGAGTACCTGATCCTGCGTTCGGTGGGCAACGAGGACTACCTGTCCTGGACCAAGGTCGTCTACGATCCCGACTACCTCACGGAACCGCTGATTCGCACCACCGAGTACATACGGCGGCCTCACGACCAGGTGCCGCCGTATCCGTGCACGGTCGTCACCGAGGTGGACCGGCCCCGGGGTTACGTGCCAAGCTGGTTCCCGGGCGAGAATCCCCATCTCGGGGAGTACGAGGAGCACCTCGGAATCCCGGCCGAGGCGGCCCGCCAGGGCGCGATCTCGATGTATCCCGAGTTCCGCGCCATGATCCGCGAGAACGGGTGGGAGGCGCGCCGGTTGGACGAAGCCACGCCGACGTTCGAGGCGCAGCAGAACCGTCCCGCGTCGGGAGCGCGGTAGATGCGCCGCGTGACGGGCATGCGCGGGGTAGCGACGTCGATTCTCGGACTGGCGGCGTTGACGGCGTCGGGAGCCGTGTTCGCCGCCGCGGGTCGAGGCGAGCCCCCGGTTCTCCGGCAGGGCGGTGTCGAGGCCGTTCACGTCCAGGGCAACATCTGGCTCTTCGCGGGCGCGGGCGGCAACGTCGTGGCCTCCGTGGGCCCCGACGGCGTGCTGCTGGTGGATTCGGGCGCCGAGTCGATGGCCGAGGCGCTCCTGACCGAGATCCAGGAGCTTCAGCGCATGCTCGACTTCGGCAGCCTGCCGCCGCCGGGGCTTCGCGGGGGCGCCGAGGCGCTCCAGACCACGCCCATCTACACGCGGCCGCCGCCGAAGCCGATCCGGTACATCCTGAACACCCACTATCACCCGGATCACACCGGCGGCAACGAGACCTTGGCCAACGCCGGCGTCACGTTCGCCGGCGGGAACGTGTCGGGCAGCATTCAGGACGCCGACGAAGGCGCCGCGATCCTCGCCCACGAGAACACGCTCTTCCACATGGTGGACGCCGAGGCGCCGTTCCGTGCATTGCCGACGGATACGTACTACGGCGAGTACTACAAGCTCAGCCATTTCTTCAACGGCGAGGGCATTCGCCTGATTCACATGCCGGGGGCGCATACCGACGGCGACAGCATCGTCCACTTCACCCGATCGGACGTGATCGTGGCCGGCGACACGTATTCGGCCGCGACCTATCCGGTCATCGACCTGGAGCGCGGCGGGCACATCAACGGCGTCATCGACGCCCTGAACTACATGCTGGAACTGGCCATCCCCTCGTTCCGGACCGAGGGCGGCACCCTGATCGTTCCCGGCAGCGGCCGGATCTCGGACTCCGCCGACCTGGGTTATTACCGGGACATGCTGACGATCATTCGCGACCACATGCAGATCATGATCGACGACGGGATGTCGTTGGAGGACGTGAAGGCGGCGCGTCCGACGCTGGGTTACGATCCGCGGTTCGGCGCCGACGACGGTCCATGGACCACCGAGATGTTCGTGGAGGCGGTGTATCGGAACCTCACCGAGACGCCGGCTCCGGAGGAATACCGAGGCCTCCCGCCCTACAGCGGGGGCCCAGGGAGATGACGTCATGAAACGAAGTGTGTGTGTACCCGTGCTCGCGGCGGTCGCGATGTTCGCGGCGACCGCCTTCGCGCACCATTCCTTCACGGCGACCTACGACGAGGACGCGCTGGTCGAGATCGAGGGCCGCATCGTCCAGTTCATGTTCCGCAACCCCCACTCCTGGGTTCACGTGATGGCGCCCGACGAGGACGGCGAGGTGCACCGTTGGGGCGTGGAGTGGGGCGGCGCCGGCCAGTTGGGGCGTCAGGGCGTGAGCCGTTCCTCGCTCCGGCCCGGCGACGTCGTGGTCATCACCGGCAATCCGGGCCGCAACCCCGCCGACCACCGGATCCGCATGCGGACGCTCCTGCGCACCGAAGACGGATACGGATGGGGCCAGCAGGGCGAGGACTTTGACTAGGACGCGCCGGCAGTTGTGGCCGGCGCTGTTCGCGGCCCTCCTCGCCGCCGGCCCGGCATGGGCGCAGCGCGGCGGGCCGGCCCCGCCCCCGCAGACGGCCCGCGACGCAGCCCCGATCGATCTGGTCGGCGACTGGACCGCCCTGGTCAACGAGGACTGGCGCCACCGCATGTTCACCGGACAGCGCGGCGACTACGATCTGGTCCCGCTGAACGCGGAAGGACAGCGTCTGGCCGACGCCTGGACGGGCGAGGCGCCGCCGCCCGATGGCCGGTGCCTGATGGCGTACGGCGCCGCCGGCGTCATGCGTCTGCCCACCCACTTGAGGATCGATTGGGAGAACGACAACACGCTGCGCATCGACCTGGACGCCGGAACGCAGACGCGCCTGTTTCATTTCGGCGACGTGGACCCGCCCGCAGAACCCACGTTGCAGGGGCACTCCGTGGCCGAGTGGGAGGTCTACGGCGGTTTCTCCGGCCGTGGCGCCGGCGTTTCGCTGGCGCAGGTGCCCGTGGGCGGCAACATGCGCGCGGAGACGACCCACATGCTGCCGGGCTACTACCTGAAGAACGGCATTCCCTACAGCGGCGACGCCCACATGACCGAGTTCTTCGTCCGCCTGACGGAGCCCAACGGCGACGAGTACCTGCTGGTGCAGACCTACGTCGACGACCCGTTATACCTGACGCAACACTTCGTGCGGACGCTGACGTTCAAGAAACTGCCCGACGGATCCCTTTGGAATCCCACGCCCTGCACCGAGTATTGACCCGTTCCGCAGTCCGGACGCTCGGCGGAGTGGCCGGCGCGCTGGCGTGCACGGCCGCCATGGCGGCGCAGGACGCCGCGGTCCTGTTCGGGACCTGGGAGCTGAACGTCCAGGCGTCCGAGGCGAACCCTTCGCAATACAAGCGAACGACCTGCTGGATCGAGCCCCACGGCGACGGCGTCCGGGTCCGTTACGAGCTGGTCGGCGAGCGCGGCGGCGTGGTCCGCATGGAATGGACCGGCCGGTTCGACGGCCGGGACTACGCCGTCCAGGGGGTCGACTACGTCCTGACGAACGCCTACCGATGGGTCGACGAGCAGACCTACGAGGTCGTCATCAAGGTGGACGGCGCGCCCGCCGCCCGGGCGCGGACGACGGTCTCGCCGGACGGGGACACGTTGACGACCTTCACGCGGGAGCGGCTGGCCGACGGCCGGGAAGTCGCGTCGACCGTGGTGTACGAGCGGCGATAGCTTACGGATCCGGCGGCCGCACCCACCGGAAGTGGCTGTTGAGGAGCTGGAACGTGTCGCGCCGGACCAGGCGCAGCTCGATTCCGATCTCGTAGCCGTCCATCTCGCCCTCCAGCACCAGCCCGTCGTCGCCGGACCGCCGAAACGCGAACTCCGACCGCCACGTGCGGCTGTCGCCCTTCGTCAGCGACAGCATGTTGCGGGCCGTATCGATGGTGGCCCCGTACCGGGCGAAGGAATCGTCGATGCGTTGGAAGACCATCGCGCCGGGTTCGTCGAAGATGACCCGCCGCCACCGGCGGTCGTAGTCGTTGACGGCCGCCGGCCGCGCCTCGCCGTCGATCGACAGCCGTTCCACGTCCCAGACGCCGTAGAGAGGCGACCGGGGGCTTCCGCCGCCGGCCTGGTTCCAATAGGCCCAGGTGATGTTTCCGTACACCGCGATCGCGTACGCGCCGAACAGGAGTTGAGCGCCGACGGCGGCGGCGTGGGCGCGGCGCGAGCGGAAAAACGGCGGATGCGCGGCGGCCGGCGTGGGGTGTTTCCCGAAGAAGAAGGTCCACAACCGAAGCGACTCGGGCGCGAGCAGGAACGCGGTCATCAGGACTAGGTGGAACGAGATCATCTTCACGCCCACGTCGTACAGCATGTTGAAACCGAACACCTGCATCATGCTGGCCAGGACGACCATGGCGCCCAGCGTGGCCGTGCGGGGAACGATCAGCAATATTCCCGCCGCCACCTCCACGACCCCGGTCAGGATCTGGTACGTCGGCGAGGCGCCGACGAACGTCCAGAACAGTCCCTGCATGGACACGCCGCCCACGGGCGTGACCAGCGTGATCAGCGACGGGAACGGGAACTGGGCGGGGATGATCTTCGTGACGCCGTACTCGAACATCTGTGAGGCGATCGCCAGGCGGACGAACACGCGGAACCACTTGTGGAGCGTCACGTAGTTCGCGCGGCGGCGGTCCAGCAGCGACCACATGGCGGTCGCGCCCGAAGCCAGGACGAGGACCAGGAACGCCTGGACCCAGAAGAAGCGCGCATCCCAACTGTTCCCGGTGTAGGGGAGCGGCCCCGTCATGCCGAACACGCGTTCCGCCACCCAGAAGGTGATCTCGCGCGCGGGCGGCAGCGTCCCGAAGCTGCTGAACGCGCGGTCCGGTAGCAGGAACAGGCCGCCCGAGATCCGCGTCGCCAGGACGTACAGACCGAGGTAGGCGAAGCAGAAACGGAAGCCGATCCGGGTCGGGAGGCGCCACCGCTGGGCCTCGACGCCCGGGTCGGGCCGTGTCCTTTGGCTCTCCCCGCCCATCGCAGTCCTTCTAGCACCGGCACGGAACGGAGTCAATTTGCCGCCGCGCCGCCGCGCCTTTTCGCAACGCTTGGAGTTGTCCGTCATCGCGGTGTATAAATCCCTAACCGAACTGCCGTGAACGTTCAATCGAGGGGGCGGATCCACATGAGGGTGAAGACCGTACCGATCATCGTCGCGCTTGTAGCCGCGGCGCTCGCGGCCCGGCCGGCCGCGGCGCAGATGGACATCTCGGGGCAGTGGGCTCCGGTGATGGACGAGGACCGCGACGAGCGGGTCAGCGGGCCGGAGCTGGGTGAGTTCATGGGCATGCCCATCAACGACGCCGCTCGGGCGCGGGCCTATTTGTGGGACTCGTCGATACAGTCGCTGGCGGAGTGGCAGTGCCGGCCTCACGGCGTGGACTACATCACGCGC
>JAJEDW010000093.1 GCA_022821265.1 Acidobacteriota bacterium | reverse complement strand
GGGCGCGATTCCGCCGGAGTTGGGGTCTCTGGCCAACCTGGAGTCCTTGCATCTTTCCTCGAACCGGTTGACTGGGCCGATCCCGCCGGGGCTGGGCGCCCTCGACCGCCTGGAATCGCTGTCGCTCACACAGAACCAACTGACCGGCGCCATCCCTCCGCAACTGGGGGATCTCGGCGGTTTGACGCGTCTGTCGCTCGTCAACAACCGCCTGCACGGTCCCATCCCGGCGGAACTCGGCTCCCTGACCCGCCTGACGGAACTACGGTTGGGCGGCAACGGGTTGACCGGACCGATTCCCCCGGAACTGCTCGCCCTGACCCGGCTCACGCGCTTGAGCCTGAACGGCAACCGCCTGTCGGGGCGGATCCCGGCCGAACTCGGGCGCCTCGCCGACCTCCAACACCTCAACCTCGCCGGCAACGACCTGACCGGAAGCATTCCGGCGGACTTGGGCGGCCTTCACCGGTTGCAAATGCTGTTCCTCTGCTGCAACAACCTGACCGGAAGCATTCCGGAGGCACTGGGACGCCTGATGGATCTGACGGTACTCGACATCGCCACGAACCGATTGACGGGAAGCATTCCCCCGGAGCTGGGGCGGCTTTCCAGTTTGACGGCGCTGTACGTCAACGAGAATCGACTGACCGGCCCGCTTCCGCCGGAGTTGGCGCGCATTGCCGGATTGGAGTTCCTGCGCGTCGAGCGCAACGAGTTGACCGGGGCGTTTCCCGACGAGTTCCGCTCGCTCGGCCGGATGCGCGGACTGAGTTTCGATCAAAACGCCGGGTTGTGCGTGCCCCGGACCGGCGACTTCATACGCTGGCTGGCGCCGATCCGGATTCGGGGCGAGGTGGAATACTGCGCGGACGCCGGGGGCGGCTCGGCGCCCGCGCCGCGGCCGCACACGGCGTCGGGGCCGGCGACGGGGCGATGACGCGCCGAAGCATTGCCTTCGCCGTGCTCGCTGCCCTGGCGCCGGCGCTGCCGGGGTGGGCCCAGACCGACGAGCAGGCGAAGCGGCGGCACGTGCTGCCGCACGTGGCCGACGGGGGCGGATGGCAATCGTCGGTGCTGGTGACGAACGTGGCCCAATCGTTCGCCTTCTGCACCCTGGAGCTCAAAGGTCTGGGCGTCGATCGATTCCACGAAGTGGACGGGGTGACGGCGACGGGATCGAGGGCGGCGTTCGAGCTGGAAGGACACGGTGGGAACCTGGTCTGGAAGAGCCGGAACGATGGGGCGCTGGCGTCCGGCTACGTCGTCCTCGATTGCAACGCTCCGGTCGTGGCGCAGGTGGTGTTCGCCTGGATCGGCGGGGGCGGCCGTCCCGAGGGAATCGCCACGGTGTTCAGCTCGCAGGAGGGGCGGGAGTTCCAGCTCCCGGTCCTGACTCCGGACGGCACGCTCGGGTTCGCCGTCGCGAACGACACGGCCGCGGAGGCGGAGTGCGGCGTCGTTCTCCGCGATCCGCGGCGGACGAAACTGGGCGAGGCCGCCATGACAGTCCCCGCCCAGACCAGCCGGGCGCGCATGCTGGACCGGATCGTCGCGCTTCCGGCCGATTTCGCCGGGGGGTCGGCCACGGTTTCCTGCGATCGGCAAGTGTCGATGATGGGACTGCATTTCGAGCTGCGGTCCGACGGGTCGATCGTCACGTTCAACACGCTGCCGCCGGCCGTGATCGAGACGTTCTTCCTGTCCGACGAGCAGGCGAAACGCCGTCACGTGTTGCCGCACCTCGCCGACGGGGACGGTTGGCAATCGTCCCTGGTGGTCACCAACGTCGGGGGATCCGTCAACCGGTGCGCGCTGGAACTGTTCGGCCTGACGCCGGACCGGTTCGAGGAGGTCGAGGGCGTCACGGCGTCGGGTTCCGGCGCGGAGTTCGAGCTGGGGCGCGGGGGCGGCTATCGGGTGTGGCCCACGCGGAACGAATCGTCCCTGGCGTCCGGCTACGCGACACTGGATTGCGTGTCTCCGGCACTGGCCCAGGTCGTGTTCGCGTGGATCGGAGAAGGGGACCGGCCATCGGGCCTTGCGACGATCTTCAGCTCGCAGGAAAGCCGGGCTTTCCAGTTTCCGGTGCTGACGGCGGCGGGCACCGTCGGGTTCGCGGTCGCCAACGACACGCCGGACGTCGCCGAGTGCCGTATCGTGCTGGAGGATCCGGACTGGGCGGAGTTGGGCGAGTCGAACATCTCCGTGCCGTCCAGGACCAGCCGGACGCAGATGCTCCGCGCGTCGGTCGCGATACCGGAAGACTTTCGCGGGGGGACGGCGCGCATCGGGTGCGATCAGGCGGTTGCCGTGATCGGCCTGCACTTCGAGTTGGAACCGGACGGCGCGATCGTCACCTTCAACACGCTGCTGCCGGCCGTCGTGGATGCGTCCCTGCTGGACGGCGGCGGACCCCGCCCGACGGTCACGCTGTCGGCGTCGCCGATCGTGATCGAAGAGGGCCAGACGACGACGTTGCGCTGGTCCTCGACCGGCGCCGAGAGCGCGACGATCGTCCCGGCGCCCGGGGACGTCGCCACGTCGGGATCGCTGGACGTCGCGCCGAGGGTGACGACCACGTACCGGGTCACCGTCGCGAACGCGGTGGGACGCAGGGCGACCGAGTCCGTCACGGTGACGGTGAACACCACGGACCGGGACGCGCTGACGGCCTTTTACGAAGCCGCGGGCGGCGACGACTGGCGGCGGAACGGAAACTGGCTGAGCGACCGCCCCCTGGCGGAGTGGGACGGCGTGGGAGTGAACGCCGCATGGCGGGTCGGGGCGCTGCACCTCGGATACAACAACTTGACGGGATCGATTCCGCCGGAGCTCGGCGAGCTGGCCGAACTCGTGGTGCTCGACCTCCGAGGCAACGATCTGACCGGAACCCTACCGTCCTCGATCGGCCGCATGACCCGTCTGACGACGCTGAACCTGGGCTTCAACGATCTGGCGGGATCGATTCCGCCGGAGCTTGGCGAACTGGCCGAACTGGAAGTGCTCGACCTGGGACACAACGATCTTACGGGACCCATACCCGCCTCGCTGGGCCGCATGACCCGTCTGAGGAGGCTGGACCTGGGCGGCAACCATCTGACCGGATCGATTCCGCCGGAGCTTGGCGAGCTGGCCGCACTGGAAGTGCTCGACCTCGGATTCAACCGCCTTACGGGGCCCATGCCCGCCTCGCTGGGCCGCCTGACCCGCCTCGAGGCGCTAAGGTTGGGTTACATGAACTTGACGGGCGCGATCCCGCCCGAGTTGGGCCGCCTGACCCGCCTGTCCGAAGTGACGCTGAATCACAACGCGCTGACGGGCCCCATCCCGCCGGAGCTGGGCCGGCTGACCCGCCTGTCCGAACTGAGGCTGCATCACAACGCGCTGACCGGCCCCATCCCGCCGGAGCTGGGACTGCTGACCCGCCTGCCCGCCCTGCGACTGAACCACAACGCGTTGACGGGCCCCATCCCGCCGGAGCTGGGCCAACTGCGGGAATTGACTCGTCTGGACCTGAGCCACAACGCGTTGACAGGCCCCGTGCCGCGCGAGTTGACCGGAATGGCCCGGCTGAGCAACTTGTTTCTGACCAACAACGCCGGAATCTCCGGCCCTTTGCCCCGGGAACTGGCCGGCCTGGATCGGCTCGAACGGCTCATGGCCGCAGGCACGGACCTGTGCGCGCCGCCGGATCCGCGCGTTCAGGGTTGGCTGGACGGCCTCTTGGCCTACCGAGTCGCGGTCTGCGGCCATGAGGACACGCGGGTTTACCTGACGCAGGCCGTGCAGTCGCGGGAGTACCCGGTCCCGCTGGTGGCGGGCGAGGAAGCGCTGCTGCGCGTGTTCGTGACGGCCGAAGACGCCGGAGGCGCGACGATGCCGCCGGCCCGGGCCCGCTTCTACCTCGAAGGCGAGGAGACGTACGTGGCGGACATCGCCGGCGGAACGGCGCCCATCCCGGCCGAGGTGATGGAGGGATCGCTCGACGCGTCGGTGAATGCTCTGGTTCCGGCGGACGTGGTGCAGCCGGGCCTGGAGATAGTGGTCGAGATCGATCCCGATCGGACGGTGGAGCCGGCGGTGCGCCTGGCGCGGCGGTTCCCGGAAACCGGCCGCGTGAAGGTGGATGTCCGGGCGATGCCCGTGTTCGATCTGACCCTGATCCCGTTCATCGTGCAGGACAAGCCGGACGAATCGATCGTGGACAC
The DNA here is from genome assembly GCA_022821265.1 of Acidobacteriota bacterium. Taxonomy (GTDB): domain Bacteria; phylum Acidobacteriota; class Terriglobia; order 20CM-2-55-15; family 20CM-2-55-15; genus JAJEDW01. Next base: position 13,841 of record JAJEDW010000093.1, on the reverse strand, counting down.
GGTTCAGGCGATGGCGTCGGACCCGGAAGGCCACGAACTGTTCTGGGGCACGCGCAACCTGATGCCGGTCGCGGAACTGGCGGTGACGGCCCACGCGCCCGTCACGGTCGATACGGACAGCATCGTCCGATTGCTGGCCCGGACCGAAATGATGCGGACCATGGAAGGAGGCAGCGGTTACTACATGGGGACCGTGGCCGCCGGCGTCGTCCGCCCGGCACTCGGGATTGCAAACATAGGCGGCAGGGACAGCGTCTCGATTCCCGACTCTTGGGTCATCGCGCACGAGTTGGGCCACAACCTGGGTCTCAACCACGCGCCGTGCGTCAGGACGGGCATCGTCATCATCGTGGCCGAGGCGCCGTACCCGCATCGGGACGGGTCCATCGGCGCGTGGGGGTACGATTTTCGCGATGGCGGCCGCCTGGTTTCGCCGGCCACGCCGGACCTGATGTCCTATTGCCGCGACAATTGGGTTGGCGACTACCATTTCGCCAGCGCGCTTCGATACCGCTTGCGCACGGAAGGCGATGCGGCGGCATCGACGACGGCCACGGCGGCGGTGTCGGAATCCGCCGGGGCCGGAACTTCGCGGTCCGGTGTCCCGGTGCGCTCTCTGCTGTTGTGGGGCGGCGTGGACACGGGCGGGGCGCCGTTCCTGGAGCCGGCGTTCGTGGTGGACGCCCCGGCCTCGCTGCCGGCCGCGACGGGCGACTACCGCCTCGTCGGGACGACAGCCGATGGAAGGGATCTCTTCTCGCTGCCGTTCGCGATGCCCGAAACGGCCGACGGCGGCGGGTCGTCGTTCGCCTTCGCCGTTCCCGTCCAGGCCGGATGGGGCCAGGCGCTGGCCGGCGTCACGCTCGCCGGGCCCGGGGGCTCGGCGACGCTGGACGCGGCGACCGACCGCCCCGTGAGGGTCCTGCGCGACCCGGCGACCGGGCAGGTGCGCGGCGTCCTGCGCGACCCGCCGACGGTCGCGGACCCGGCGGTTGAAGTGGTGATCAGCCGGGGGCTTCCCGAACCGGAGGCTTGGCGGTAGGCCGGCGGATCCCCCATGTCGAGGACCCACCGCTTCTGCCGCATCGACCGCAAGGGATGCGTCCATTGCGGATGCCGACGGTTCGAGCAGGAGGCGGTCATCGACGACCGCCTGGCCGCGACCTGGGAGCTGTCGCCGAGGGAGCGGCGGTGGTTCGACCGCAGGGAGGGCCATCGGTGCCGGGACTGCGGCATGTCCAGGCGCGTCCGGATGCTGCTGTGGACGCTCCGGCGGGTGTGCCCCGGTCCGGACCCGGAGATCCTGCACCTGAACGAGACCAATGCGCTGGGGCCTGCGTTGGAGCGGATGGGCCGCGTCACGCAGACGGTTCACCGTCCGGACCGGCCGCCGGGGGCGCGGATCGGGGCGGCGTGGAACCAGGACATGACGCGGCTGAGCTTCGCCGAAGGCCGCTTCGACCTGGCCGTGCACTCCGAGACGCTGGAGCACCTGGCCGACTACGGCCGGGCGCTGGCCGAGGTCCGCCGCGTCCTGAAGCCGGGCGGCCTGCAGGTGTACACGGTCCCGCTGCTACACGCGCGGACGACCCGGCGGCGCATGCGGCCCGGGGCGTCCGGGCGGTTGGAGCCCTGTCTGCCCCCGAGCCACCACGGCGACGCGGAGTTTCCGGTCGTCTGGGAGTTCGGCGGCGACTTCATCCGGCGGCGGGCCGCATCGATCCAGGCGGTCTACTTCGACAACTACTGGCGGAACCGCACCGTGTTCGCCGTGGTCGAGGCGAAGGCGGGGTAACGTCAGGATCCTCAACGCGAACGCGGAACGAGAGCGGTGTTGGGACGTGTCCGAAGCATCCCCTGCGCCGCAGGGCCTTCCCGCGGATACGGCCCGGGCTGGCCACCCGATAAAAGCAGCAAAAGGCTCGCGGCCCCGCCGGCCGCCCCCGTCGGCCCGCCGCGCCCCGATTGTTCCTTGATGGCCTATCCGCGTTGGCTTATGATGTTGGGTGATTCCTATGTATGGTTCATTCTCACTCTCGCACATAACCGATTCAAAACAAGCGCTTGCTGCCGCGCACAACTACGGAGAAGTTCGCATGCGCCATAAACTCGCCATCACGGCATGCTCTCTATGGCTTCTGGTTCTCGCATCGCCGGTCCTCGCCCAGGACACCGGCACGATATCGGGCACGGTGGCCGACGGCACGGGCGCCGTCATACCCGGAGCCGAGGTCACGGCCACCAACGACGTCACCGGTGAGGACACGACGGCACTAACCGGCGGCGTCGGCGATTACACGCTGACGCTGCCGGCCGGCAACTACACGCTGTCGGTGACGATGCCCGGATTCGAGACCGGCGTCGCGCCCGGCGTGGCCCTGGCCGCGGGCGGCGTGGCCACCCAGGACTTCGCGCTCGAGCTGGGAGCGCTGACCACCAACATCGTGGTCGGCACGCGCGCCGAGCCGCGGTCGGTGACCGAGTCGCCGGTGCCGGTCGACGTCATTCCCACGCAGGAGTTCATCGCGCAGGGCACGACCGACCTGGCCGACCAGCTTCGGAACGTGGTGCCCTCGTTCAACATCAACATCCAGCCCATCAGCGACGCGGCCACGATCGTGCGGCCGGCCAACCTGCGCAACCTGGCGCCCGACCACACGCTGGTGCTGGTCAACGGCAAGCGCCGGCACCGCGCGGCGGTGATCACCTGGCTGGGCAACGGCATCGCCGACGGCTCGCAGGGGCCGGACATCTCGGTCATCCCCTCGATCGCCATACGGCAGGCCGAGGTGCTGCGCGACGGCGCCGCGGCGCAGTACGGGTCCGACGCCATCGCCGGCGTCATGAACTTCGAGTTGAAGAACGCCTCCTCCGGAGGCAGCGTCGAGTTTCGCACCGGCGCCTATCTCGACCAGAACACGGGCGACCCGTCCACGTGCGGCGCGTCGACCATCGGCGACATCAAGCACTCGTGCAACGGCATCCGGGGCCACGGCCGCGCCATGACCGTGGCCGGCAACGTCGGCCTGCCGTGGGGCGACAACGGGTTCGTCAACATCAGCGCCGAGTACGGTGACAGCAACCCGACCAACCGCGCCATCCAGCGCGACGATGCGATCGGCATCATCGGCGCCGGCAACACCAACCTGCGCAACACGGCGCAGGTGTGGGGCTCGGCGCGGCTCGACGACGACGTCAAGCTGTTCGGCAACTTCGGCTACCAGATCAACGACACGCTGCAGTTCTACGGCCACACCAACCTGGCCACGCGCACAGTGACCGGCGGCTTCTACTTTCGGAACCCGCACACGCGCCCGGGCGTCTTCCGGGGCCTTCGGCTGAATCCGGACACGCTTCTCCCCGTGTACGACGAAGACGGAAACTTGACGAACTTTCCGGACCCTGACGAAAGCGACGACCGCAACAGGGTTGTCTACGATTCCAGCGGGAACGATGTAAGTATGCCCGGAGAGGGCGGAATCAGGTCGCTGCTCGTGGGGGATCGGGTCTGGGCGCAGATGGCGCCGGAAGGCCGCACGCCGCCCGAGGGCCGTTTGCCTGGCGAAGGCGGATGTTCTGTCATTCCGATCATCCGAAACGAGCCCGACCCGGCCGCGCTGGCCGCGGTCGAGGCCGACCCGAACTGCTTCACGCTCTTCAGCCGGTTCCCCGGCGGCTTCACGCCGCAGTTCGGCGGGGACTACCAGGACTACTCGTGGGTCAGCGGCGTGCGTGGGTTCACCGCCGGCGGCTTCACCTGGGACGCGAGCATCAACATCGGCAGCAGCGAAGTCGACCAGTTCATCTTCGACACGGTGAACGCGTCCGTCGGCTACGACACGCCGACGTCGTTCCGGCCCGGCACCTACCGGCAGCAGGACCTCAACTTCAACTTCGACACCACGTACCGGATCAACGAGTTCATACACTTCGCCAGCGGCGTCGAGTGGCGGCGCGAGCAGTTCACCATCGGCGCCGGCGACCCGGCGTCGTGGGACATCGGCCCGTACGCCGCGCAGGGGTTCAGCTCGGGGTCGAACGGCTTCAACGGCTACCGCGCCGACACGACCGCCGGTGAGTGGAGCCGTGCGAACTTCGCCTGGTACGGCGACGTCGAGTTCGAGAACCCCGACGGATACTGGACGCTCGGCACGGCCGTCCGCGTGGAGCGCTTCGACGACTTCGGCTCGACGGTCAACGGCAAGGTGACCTTCCGCGGCATCATCTCCGACGCGGTGTCGGTGCGCGGCGCGGTCAGCAGCGGGTTCCGGGCGCCGACGCCGGGACAGCAGAACGCGTTCAACGTGACCACCGCCTTCATCGGCGGCGAGTTGACCAACCAGGGCGTCGTCCCGTCCACCTCGGCCGTGGCCGTGGCGCGCGGCGGGGCGCAGATCCAGCCCGAGACCTCCATCAACTGGAGCGGCGGCGTCGTGGTGGAGGACGGCCCGTTCACATTCACTGCCGACTACTTCCGGATCGACATCAAGGACCGCGTCGCCCTGGCGCAGGAGATCAAGCTCAGCGAGGACGAGATCGTGACGCTGCTGGCCGAGGGCATTCCCGAGGCGCGCAACTTCCCGGTGTTCCGGTTCTTCCTGAACGACTTCTCGACGACGACGCAGGGAGTTGACGTGATCTCGACGCTGGCCGCGGGTTCCACCACGTTCAGCGCGGTCTTCAACTACACCGATACGCAGTTGAAGAACATCGAGTCGTCCGTGATCGACGACTTCCGGATCTTCACGCTCGAAAGCGGACTGCCCAACACGCGGTGGAACTTCACCACCAACCACGACGGCGGCTCCTGGACGCTGATGGGGCGGCTGAGCTTCTACGGCAAGTACTGGGACAGCGAAGATGGCCGGAACGCCGCCGACCTGAGCGCGAGCGATCTGGAAGGTACCGGTCTGGCCGTGGTGCCATCGTCGACAGCCTACCCGAACTACGGCGGCCGGGCGCTTGTGGACGTCGAGCTGGGCATTCCGCTCGGAGAGCGCGTCACGCTGTCGCTGGGCGGTGAGAACGTGTTCAACACCTACCCGGAGGTCAACTCCTACGGTGCGCTGACCGTCGGCAACCGCTACGGCCAGTTCTCGCCGTTCGGATTCAACGGCGCGTTCTACTACACGCGCCTCAACTACACCTGGGGATTCGACTTCTAGACGGGTTCCGCGATCGATCGACGCCCGGCGGCGGGGACCATCCCCCGCCGCCGGGCGTCGTTTTCCGTACGGGCCGCTCGCGCGCCCGCCCGCCTCACTTCGAGACTTCGTTGGCGCTCCTGTAGCGGCCGCGGGTTCCGGCGATCGTCAAGTCGCCGACCGCCCGGTACCTGCCCGAACCGGCCGAGGACAGGTCGTAACCGCAAACCTGGCCGGTCTTCCGCGTTCCCGCTATCTCGGTCCAACCCGAACCCGTGTTCCGTTGCCACGCGGTCCAGTGAATTTCGTACCGCTGGCCGTTCACGGTGATGGCGCCCACCGTGACGCACCGTCCCGGGCCGGCGACGTTGGTGAGGATCCCCATCCGCAGCGTCACGGTTCCGTCGTTGCCGATCGTGAAGCTCGAGAGAGGCATGAAGTCGTCATTTCCACCGGTTCCGCCTCCGCTGTCGGAGACCGTGACGCGAACGCCGGAGGAACAGTTGTTCCCGGTATCGGACTCGCCCGTAACGGAATCGACGCAGGCGCCGTAGTAATACGTTCCGGCCTGCGAAGGAGCGGTCAAGTCGATGGACTCGGCGCTGGAGGCGCCGGCGGCCAGACCCGCCACGCTGTCGGTCCCGACCGGGGTGTCGCTTGAGGAAATCGTGGCGTTGGTCGACCGGTAATAGCGCAGCGTCGTTGCGGGAGACCGTCCGCCGCCGCGGTTGCGCACGGTTGCCGACAGGGTGAAGGATGCGTCCGTGTCCGGAGAACTGTCGTCGACGGACGCCCGCTCGACGGTCAGGTCGGGGGATCCCGCCGCGCCGCCGGACACGTCCACCGTCAGCGTGAACGGCCCGGTCGCGCCGCCGCGAAACGTCGTGGCCTCGATCGTGTACGTGCCGGCCGCCAACGTGCGGGTGATCCGGGCGTTGGCGCCGGACCCGCCGTCGTCGTCGGACTCGATGAGGCCCGTGCCCATCCCCGCGCCGTTCCGCAGAGCCAGCCACGTGTCCACCGACGGCGACGTCAAGTCGATCGTCACTCGGGCTTGCTGGCCCAGGGTGAAGGTGTAGTACCGCGCGTACTCCCCGTTCGGGTAGTGCGCCGAGGGGCAACTGCCGTCCCAGGAACCGCTGCGGCTCACCGTGCCGGTGATCGTTCCCAGATCGTTCGTGCAGCTCCCCGCGGAGTCCGCGTCCACCAACTCGAAGCTGCCGTCGAGCCTGAGCGGCGCCGAACCGCTCGCGGTGTAGGTGTACACGAACGAGCCCGTCGTGGGGGACGTGAACGTCATCCGGAGTTCCGACCGTTCGAGATCGGGGTTGTTGCCCGATGCGTCGTAGGTATACGTCAGCGTCCCCGTGTCGGGACCCGTGCGCGCGTACAGGCTGTCTCCCTCGTGGGTTTCGCCGTCATGGACTTCGCGGACGCGGCCCGGCCCGATGAAGACCAGGCGGTAGTCGAGGGCGTCCTGCACGATCTGCCTGCCGACGAACACGCTGTCGAACGCCGCCGCGTCCGCCGGCGCGAAACCGTCCGCGGACGGCGGCGTCGACACGGGCGGCCCGGTCAGATCCAGCGGCTGACCGGCGGCGTCGAAGAAGCTCAGCGTTCCCGACGGGGCCTCACCGGCGGTCCCGCTGTAGAGGATGAACTCGGTCGTCCAGCCCTCGGAGTCGGCCAGGTGGGCGAAGAAGCGGTCCTCGGAGATCGCATCCTCCGCCTCGTTCGACGGCGTGGTGGTCGTCGCCTTCAACTCGCCGAGCGCGTTGATGCGGAACCTCAAGGCAATGACCGAGACGTCGAAGGCGGCGCTCACCCGGAGCAGGCCGGAGAAGTCCGCCGGGAGCGTCAGTATTTCGTCCAGCATCCGGGCGGTCTGGCCCGACGGCGGCAGCGTGATGACGGCCGGCGGCGCCGCCGGCGTTCCGTCATGGTGCGTCACCTCCAGCGTCACCGTGTTGAACACGTCGTCCGCCGTGTTGGTGATGGCGAAACCGGCGCGAATCGAACCGGGCTCGTTTGGCGTTCCGCGGGCGTCGACGGGGACGCGAAACGCCCGGCCTTGCGGCGTGATAGGCACGCCGGCCTCGGCCAGCGTCTTCCCGGCCGGCGCGTAGGAGAAGATCACCAGGCCGGAGGGCGCCGCGCTTCCGTCGCGGGGCGTCGCGCGGACCGAGCCGGACTTCAGGTCGCCCAGGCGGTTCGCGGTCGTGAGTCTCCGGAAGCTGCGGGGAGCGACGGCGTAGTCGAACTCCGACCCCGCCGACCCGTCGTCCAGCGTCAGGACGACCGGCGCGCCGGCCGCCGTACGGCTGCCCGGCCCCAGGAACTCTACCGTTCCCGTGATCGTCCGATCCGTCGGGTTCACCAGGACGACCTCGGTCGCCCATCCGGCGCCATCGGCGAAATGGGGGAAATAGACCGTCCCTCGATCGGCCGCGCCCGGACCGAACGGGTCCGGAGCGGGCAGCAGGCGCGCCACCGGAAGCGTGGTCATCACGAACTCGCCGGCCTGGACGGTCGACGTCCGCAAGGCGATGACGGCGATGGGCGCCGACGACGTGAACGTGAACGTGCCCAGTATCCCGTCGCCGCTGTTGAACGGCGCGTCGTTCAGGTGTCTCGCGATCTGCGCATGAGCGTCCAGAACGAAGCTGCCCTCGCCGAAACGCCGGCCCTCGGCGTCGGTGTAATGGAAGCGGACGGTCGCCGGCGCGTCGTTGGGATTGGCCATGGCGAGCCCCGTGTTGACGGGTCCGTTCACCTCGGCGAAGATCCGGCCGTCGGGAACCGGCTCGGCGGCCGGGACTCCGGCTTCGGAAATCAGCACGCCGTCGCCGTTCCGGTACTGGAAGATCGCGACGCCCGACGGCGTGGTCGAATCCTCGGCCGCGCGGATACGGCCGTATCCCGTTCTCACGGTCTCGGCGTTCCCGCCGCTGGCGACGGACCACCCTCCCAGGTCCGTGATCGAGAACGAGCGGGGCGCGGCGTCCTGCGGATCGATGAACTCCGAGATGTGGGGATAGAAGACGGAAAAGTGCGTGTAGGCGTCACGAATCGGGCCTTGGGTGTCCTCGTCGACGATGTCGCCGAAGCTCAACGCCCCGACGACCGTTCCGGGACTGCTGAAGAGGGCCGATCCGGACGAGCCCGGCTCCGTGTAGCCTTGATCCGGATGCCACGAGACGACGGCGTAGTTGTCGGTGGAGATCCCGTGGAAAGTCGCATCGGAGGTGAGTTGACCGAAGGAGATTCGCTTGAATTTGCCCCACTCGTCGTTGTCGGGATGATGTATGCCCGCGACCTCCGTGCCCGCGGGTTGGGGATTGGCGTCCCATCCCTGGAACACGACGTTGTCCGGCACGGCGCCCACCAGGCGCAGCAGCGTCATGTCGCCGTCCGCGCGACTCCCGCCGCCGCCCAGCGTCGACAGCAGACTCGCGCCCACGGTCCGCTCGACGCTGTCCAGCGCCGGCGGATCGGCGTTGCACATGGACGCCTGGTAGTTCCAGAACGCCGTGACGCTCCTTGCCTCCGCCTCGGAGCCGACACAGTGGGCGGCGGTCAGGAAATAGGGAGTGCGGTCCTCCCGGCTGTTGTTGAGCAGCGTACCCGATCACACGCTGGTTCCACCCTGGGCGTTCTCGAACAGGATGCGCGCGACTCCGGCCGCCGAATTCGACCACTCCGGGTAACAGGCCGCGTCGAGGTGGGGGTCCTCGGCGTCCATTTCCACCGTCGCCGTGAGGTTGCCCTCGGCCACCACGTCCGTATCGTAGAGGCGAATCGAAACGAAGTAGGTTCCGGCGCGAAGCGGCGGGTCGGATCGCCGGGTGACGCCGATGCGTTCGTCTCCCGTCAACCCCAGCGACGCGTGGTCATACACCGGTCTCCCGTTCTGCTCCGCGTTGTCCTGGCCGTATCGGACGTACAGGTCCACGTCGATGTCGGGATCGACGGAACGGAGCCGGAACACGACGCGCTCGGCGGTGGACGGAACCTCGATTCGGAAAGAGCGATCCCCGGTGAAGAGCGTCGGATCGTCCACCGGCCCCAGGCGGAACGCGGCCGGCTGGCCGGACGTCAGCGGGCCGCCGCCGATCGAGTCGTCCGGCGTGTCGTCGCGTTCCACCGTCGCCGAGAGCGTGACTTCGGCCTCGACACCCGTATCGAACAGGGAAACCGAAATGAAATACGTCCCGGCGCGGAGCGGCGGATCGGACTCCGCGGTGATGACGATCACCTCGTTGCCCGTGAGTCCCGTGGATGAATGGTCCGACACGACTCTCCCGCCCTCCACGGTGTTGTCCTCGCCGTAGCGGACATGCAGATCCGTATCGACGCCGGGATCGTCGGATTCCAGCGTGATCGTGACGCGGGTGGCGCCGTCGGGAACCTCCAGTCGATAGGAGTAGTCCCCGGAGAAGAGCGTCGGGTTGTCCACCGGTCCCAGGCTGAAGGTGACGGCGCTCCCGGGCGAGAGCGGCGTGGCCGCCTTCGCGTCCGTCCCCGCCGCCGCCGGCGTTTCCACGACGACGTCGATCGGCCCGGCGCGCGGCTTGACCTCCGCGCCGTCCCCCGCCCGAGCGTCCGCCGCGGCGACCGAAGCCCGATCGAGGCCGGCCTTGTCCACGGCTCCGAACGCATCGTCCCGGACGTGACTGATCTCGACGATCCGGAACGGCACGGCCTCCCCGGTCGTGGCCGGATCGGGCAGGTACTCGATCGTTGCGCTGTCGCCGAAGACGAAGTCGCTCCAGAACTCGCCGTCGCCGTACAAGCCCCCTCCGGTGTACGGCGAGAGGATCTGCCCGTCCGCCGAGTGGAGCCAGACCTGGCCGCCGCCGACGGCGAAGTCCCGGAAGTGGACTCGCATCGCGCGGGCGCCCGGCGACGTGATCCCCAGCCGCCAGACACGCCCGCCGGGGATCGGCTGCCACGCGCCGTCGACCCGCGTCGGCGCCCCTGCCCCCGGCGAGTCCGGCGCGAGGGATCCGGACGGCAGCGAACGGTGGACGCCGATGACGGGGGGGCCGCCCGCCCGCGTCGGCGGAAGCGGCGCGTCGCCGGGATCCAACGGCGGCAACGCGGCCACTTGCGGCGCGGGCAGGCCCAGTTGCAGGCTCGGCGGAAGGGCCGCCGCCTCGGGCGCCTGCGCTTGCGACGCCTGGCCCGCCGACGGGCCCAGGCGCTCGATCCGCTGGGCCTGGGCCAACGGGGCGAGCGCGGCCAGCGTCAGGAGAAGCGGGACGATGAAGAACCGTGACGGATGCGAAACCGGACGTCTCATGACGTGAGCCTCTCTCGTGATCGTTCGGCAACCGCCATGTCGCGCGCGGCGATGTTACGCGCCGCCGCCGGACACGGTCGCCCCTTCGTCCCGGGTGGTGCACGCCAGGTAGTCGGCGGCGCCCGACAACTCGAACGGCGCCATCGGACCCGTGATCGTAGCGCCCTCGACGACGCCGAAGGATCATGACACGGACCCGAATGTGTAGCAGTTGGATAATCGTGTAGTTCGTGGCGAGCGAAAGAGACGACGACGAGGCACACCGGAATCCCCGCAAAGAAAGCCGTGCTGGTCCGTGCGTCCGGGTCAGGAATCGTCGGACATCAGGCCCAGCTCACGGCCGCGGCGCACGGCGTCGGCCCGGGAGGTCACCCCCAACCGGGCGAAGAGCTTTCGCAGGTGGTAGCGCACGCCGTGCGTCGTGAGTCCGAGCTCGGCGGCGATCTGCTTGTCCCCTCGGTCCTCCAGCAAGTTCAGGACCGCGTGTTCGCGCTCGCTCAGAACGAGTCCGGTGACTTCGTCCAGTCGGCGCATCGCGGTCAAGAGCGACTCGACGCGTTCCCGGTGCGGTGATTCCGTATGGCGCTCGAGGAACGCCGTCATTGTCGTGCGGCAAACCGCCCGCTCCCGTAACAGCGGCCCGGCGTAGGGGGTTTCGGAGAACAGTTCCAGGAATTCCTCCAGGTGCGCCGTCGCCGATTCGGATCGGCCCGCGCGCTGTTCCAGCACTATGGACAACACCGTGGCGCGCATCAGCGTCCTCTTGATCTGCCGCTCGGCGGCCGCCTTGCGCAACTCGCGGGCCAGATCGCGGCCTTCCCCGAATCGCTCGGTTGCGGTCAGCCACCGAAGGCGCGCACACGAAATGGCCTCCATTTCTCGCCAGCCCTGTCCGGTCAGGTCCACGCAACCCGTCGGATCGCTCGGCAGGTCGTCCGTCCGCCAGGCCCGTTCGGCGTCGCGCGGCCTTCCCGCGATGACCAGCACGGAAACGCGCATCGCCGACATGTACCGTGCGAGCGACGTCAAGCCGGCCCCGCGGGTGTATTCCAGCAACTCGTCCGCCTGGGCCAGCGCCTGGCCGGTACGTCCAATCTGCAGGCTCCGTTCGACCCGTAGCGAACAGGCTGCGGCAAAGCCGGAGAAGGGCATGCCACGCTTGACCCACCGGATCGGAACGCGCCCCGGCTCGTCCGCCGAAGAAGCGGCCGCGCATTCCTGTCGAAGCTCCCGCAGCATGATGCCGGCGCCCGTCACGGACGCGGGATCGACCAGGAAGCTCTTCCTGGCGATCCGCTGCGCCTTGCGATAGTGCGACTCGGCATCCTCGACACGGCCGCGGGCCATGTCCACCTGACCCAGGAGCAGCGCCCCGTGCACGGTGATGTACCGGCTCTGCGCCAGAAAGTGCCGGGCGCCGCCGAGCCAGTCGAGCGCGGTGTCGAACTCCGCCCGCAACTGGTACAGCGTGCACAGTCCGTACGCGGCGAAACCTCGCGCCAGGGGATCGAAGTGCTTCGATTCGGCGACCCGCGTATAGTCCCGGCCAAGCGTTCGAGCCCAGGTCGAAGTGAGCGGTTCTCCCCCGTATAGCGCTATGGCGTCGCGAACTATGCAATCCTCCACGAGGATTTCGCGATCGGCGTCCTGGCGGACCGAAAGCGTCGTACGGACTTCGCGGTAGCGCTTTCGAGCCTCCTCCGCGCGGCCGGACATGACCCACGCAAGACAGCGCACCAGCCCGAGCCGCGGACGCGTCGAGATGACGTCCTCGCTCAGATACCGGTCCGCGGCCAGGAGTTGCTCCAACCCTTGCAACGTCCAAAGCCGGACGCCCCCGGCCCGTTCCAGGATTTCACCGGCTAGCGGCGCATCGCCGCCCTCGACGGCGTGACGCATGGCCGGCACCGGATCGCCCCGCTGCGCCAGCGCGGCCGCGATCCGCCGATGGAGCGTGCGGAAGCGCGCCGCATCTTCCCGAAAGCGCCGCTCGGCGCAGTGCTCGCGCACCAGAGGATGGAGCCGCCATCTTTCGGCGGTCCCGCCGCCTGTGGGCGCCAGTAATCCGACCAGCACGCGCATGGACCGCAGTTGGAGCAACGAGTCGCCGCGTTCGAGCACTTCGTCCAGCAGCGGCGCGTCGATCCAGTCGAACAACCCGATGTCGAGCAGGAAGTCCCGGTCGTCGCGTTGAAGGTCCGCGAACAACCGCGACTCGATCCAGTTCTCTGCGAAGTCCTCGGCGGCGCCGGCGTCCCGCGCGCCGCCCTGCTGCATCCGGTTGCGGGAAATTCGCAAGGCGATGGGCCATCCGAGGGATCGATTCATTTCCGCGGCCAGCGCGTCGCGAGACAACTTCCGGTTGAAGAATTCGGCCGCGTGGAACCTGGAGAACTTCAGTTCCTCGGTCGTCACGATCCGTGCCCGGCCATCCAGCTCCGCGCCGGCCACGTTCAATCCGTCGGGGACTCGCCGGCACGCCATCGCCAGGTGCAGATTGGGCGGGCCGCGCTCGAGAAGGAACTCCAGAAGCGCCACCGAGGCGGGGTTCTCCAGCCGTTCCAACTCGTCGAAGGCGATCACGAACGGTTTGCCGAAGGCCTGGATCTTGCCCGCCACTACGCCGATTCGACTCTCCGGTCCGCTGCCGGTGGCCTCGAGTTCCGACACGTCCAGGAGATCCAGGCCGGCGCCCTGGCACGCCACGGCGATGTAGGTGTCGAGCACGGCCGGCTCGTCCCGCTCGTCCAGCGTCACCCAGGCGGTGGGCACGCCGTCCCGGCGCAGCTTCCGGCAACACTCCGCAAGCAGGGTGGTCTTGCCGAAACCGCCGGACGCCTTCAGCACCGTCAGAGGGCGGCGCGTCGGCATGGCTCGGTCCACGAGCTCGGCGCGGTGGACGTATCCCGCCGCGCGGTCCGGGACGGTGATCTTCTGGACGAGCAGCCAGGGAAACGCCTGCGCGGCCTGAGATACGGCGGTTTCGGCGCGACTTGTTCCTTTGGCCGTCACGGTTGTCGATGGTACGGGCCTCCCGCCGCCCGGCGCCGGTCGAGATCACTCCACGGTGAACCAGTTCTCGCTGGCGTGCATGCGCCTGAGCGACACGTCTCCCACCAGGCGGTACTGCCCGGGCTCGGTCGGCGAGTAGGGGCAGATCTGGCCCGTGTACTCTCGACCCGCGACGTCCGTCCACTGGGCGCTGGCGTCGTCCCGCCGCTGCCACTTGGACGTGTGGACCGTGTAGGTGACGCCTAGCCCGCATTTCTCACTGGGAGGGGGCAAGAGGACGGGAGCGAGAGTAGAGGAGGGACCTGAAAAGGCCGCCCCACGTGGGATTCAGGCTTGTGTTGGAAGAGCTTGAAGCCACGAAGGAGGCGGCCTTTCTGATGACA
>JAJEDW010000221.1 GCA_022821265.1 Acidobacteriota bacterium | reverse complement strand
CGGCGAGCGCCCGGTCTACCGTCCTGAGGCGCGGATTGCGGCCGTCGCGCAACGCGCCGACGAAGCCGCGGTCGCGATAGACGGCGGCGCCGAACGCCCCCTCGCTCATCCCGTTCACCGCGCACCAGGCCTCGATCGCCCGCAGAAACCGGGCACCGAGAACGCCGCCGGGATCTGGTTTCGGTATGCCCATCCGGCATAGATAGGAACAGTGGGAGAATCGGAAAACCGCTTTCGGTATGGCAATTACTGCGTTTCATACGCCTGGCCCCGCTAGGCGACGCTGGGCGGTGAAAAAAATTCTGAATCCGGTTCCACGATGGATCGAAAGGACTTCTAACGACGCCGACATGTTCCGCTTCCCGAGGCTCCGGCGCCGGGATGCATTGCAGTGACGTGCGATTGGGTTGTCGGCAAGGGTCGGAAGTGCCAACGACACCGGGAACGACAACGCAGGGACCGCAACAACGGTAGGATCGAAGCCCTTGGATGAATATTGCGGTTCATTGCCAACGACGGGGAAAATTCCATGAGGGATTTCACCCATCGCGCATCAGGTCGTCCAGGAATTCGGATGCCGGCTTGACGCCCGTCACCAGGAGGTGATCGCGGGCGCGGGTGCAGGCCACGTAGAGCAAGTGCCGTTCCGTGCTGTAGGTGTCCTCGAGGTCGGCTTGGTCGGCGACGTTCTCGATGCGCGACTGTAGGGGCAGAACCTCGTCGTCACAGGCAACGACCGCGACCGCCCGGAATTCCAGGCCCTTGGCGAGATGCATCGTGCCCACTGCAACCCTGTCGGGTGTTCCGGCCGAGCGTTCGTCGAGTTCCATTGACGAGAGACCTGCGAGCCGGACCGATTCCTGCGCCCTCGGTATTTCCGCCTCGGACCTGACGAACACGGCAATTTCATGCGGGACATAGCCGTCCTTCCGTCTCGCACTCAGCCAGTGGGCGACAGCCGCGAACTCCTCGTCGGGGGATTCGAGAGCCATGATGCTCGGTTCGGGCCCTTGGAACGCGGAGACCGTGCTGGTTCGCCCTTCTGCAATTCCGTCCACGTCGGTGAGCTCGGGCGGCAGCAGGCGATCCGCCTGCTGGCGAATCTGGTGGGAGGTTCGGTAGTTGACGCGGAGCGTGTGTGAGCGCCCGCGCACGTCCACTCCTAACGCGCGCCAGGAATACGGCGTGCGAAAGATGCGCTGGCCGAGATCGCCGGCGAAGAAGAGGCTGTCGGGTCGATCACCGCCGATGGCCGCGAGGAAGCGCAACTCGGCAACCCCGATGTCTTGGGCCTCGTCGATGACGCAGTACTCGAACCGCGGATGGGCCGTCCCGGCGAAGTGCCGTTCCAGGCGCCGGAACAGGCCGGGCTTGGTGAGGAGTCCTCGTTCCTCAAGGCCAAGACGTACCGCAGAGAAGATCGACCAGAGTACCTCGCGCTGGACTTCCGCCAGACGGGTCTTGCGGCCGAGGCGCATGACGTCCCGATAGTCCTCCCAGGTCTCCAATTGCCACGCGTCCACCACCCGGCTCCATTCGGTCCACAGGAAATGCGGACTGAATTTGTGCTCGCCTGCCTCAACGGATGCCCGGTCGATCAGTTCTCGGAGTTCGTCGTCGGTGGCGAGGCGGGGCGATCCGAAATTCGCTTCATAGAGGCGCCGTCCGATGCCGCCCATCGAATGCACTTCCAGACGCTCTCCGATACTCGGCCGGTTGTGGACTAGGCGCCCCAGCCTCACTCGGAGGGCGTTCGCGAGCGTCTCGGAAAAGGTGGCGAGAAGAACCCGGGCATCGGTGTGGGTCTCGGCCAAATGGACGGCGCGGTGAAGGGCGACGATGGTCTTCCCGGTGCCGGCCGAACCGGAGACGCGCGTCGGGCCGCTGTATCCGCCCTCCACGATCCGACGTTGCGCCGGATGCAGGAAGACGGTCCACTTCTCCCACGGATATTCGAGCGCCCGTTCCAGCTCGCCGACGCTCTCGACCAGGCGGAACCGACGTTGCGCGTCGGGGTGGGCGAACGGGTCGGTGTCGGCAGCCGCGTGCGCAGGACGATCCGGCGTGCCGCCGGTGGCAAGCTCCAGAAGCGCTTCCGCCGCTTCGCCCGGTAGATGGTCGGCGAGGTCGAGCAGTGAGTCTTCGTCCGCGCTTCGCACATCGTCCAGCCAGGCTTCGGGCACCCCGTACCCCAACAGCTCGTCGTCGTCGGTGTCGGCGAAGAGCGCGGGCTTGCCCGCGTCGGGCGCGGCGGCCGGTTCTTCGACGAAGACGGGGCGCGGAATCTCGACCTCGCGGACGGTCTCACGGATCTCGACGATTTGGGCCGCGCCGGTCCTGGGATGCCGTTCGATCCGCCGCCGTTCCGCCCAGCGGTAAGCGTCATCGTGATGCCCGACATAGACGAGCATCACGCTCGACTCGGTCCAATGTACGATCAAGCGAATGTCCCGGTTGACCCGGACGGACCAGAAGTTTCGGTCCCTGGCGCGGTGGACCCGGTGAAACGACAGCCCCGGCGCCGACGGGTCCATCTGCACGTCGAAAGCCGTGGTCTTCGCGGCCTTCTGCTCATCGGCGGTCAGCTTCGCGAGGCTGTCCGTGAAGGTGGCGGCGATACGGAATTCCATGGGGCGGTCAGCGTAGCGACGGTGGGCGCGTCGCGCGGTAGCGGGGCTGTCCCCCGCTACACCCGAAACACCTTCATGGCCTCGTCGCCGAGGTGGTTAATGACCTTGACTGCGATGCGGCCGGAGGCGGGGCGTGGGAAGGGGCGGGAGGTGTCGCTGTTGAGCGTGGCCCAGGCGTCGGGGTCGATCTCGGCCTTGAGCGTCGTCTTGAGCGCCTTGTAGGGGTCGTTCGCGCCGAGGAAGTAGGCGTGGCGGACGAAGAAGCTCTCCTCGTTGTAGTCGGTGTCGACGAACCAGCAGGCGATGCCGTCGGCGCCGTCGCTCCGCACCTCGCCGGTGTTGGGGTGGAACACGTCGACGCCGTTGATCCGCACCCGGATGTCGTCGCCGCCGTCCTCCAGGATGTCGATGTCGGGCTCGCCGAAGATGACGAAGAGGTTGCCCTTGCCGGTGTTCTTGAGGTCGCCGGCCATGTGAAGGTCGGCGTTCATGCGCGCCTTGAGCACCGGGATGCGCCCCAGCTTCTCGAACTCTGCGGCGTGGGCGTCGTAGCTGAAGGCGCAGGCGATCAGCACGTCGAAGCCGGCGTCGGCGGCG
>JAJEDW010000223.1 GCA_022821265.1 Acidobacteriota bacterium | reverse complement strand
CCGTCGACAACATCATGAAGCTCAACGAGACGCTGGCCGAGATGCGGGACGACTGGGAGACGTTCGGCCACTGGCTGTACTGGATGACAGTGATGGGGACGCCCTCCGATACGGAACCCTGGGGCTGGCAGCTCGACGGGCATCACTTGGTCGTCAACTACTTCGTTCTCGGCGATCAGGTCGTGATGACGCCGGTCTTCATGGGTTCCGAGCCGGTCCGGGCGGACGCGGGACAGTTCGAGGGCGTCGAGGTGCTGCAGGCGGAGCAGGACAAGGGCCTGGCGCTGTTTGTCGCGCTCGACGACGACCAGAGGGCGCGGGCCACGATCGCCGCCGGCGAGAAGACCGAGAACATGGGATACGCCGGGGCCTACCAGGACAACGTGGTGCTGGACTACGCCGGCATTCCGGCCACGGCGCTCGACGACGGGCAACGGGCGCTGCTCCTCGACCTCATGGCCGAATACGTCGGACGGTTGAGAAGCGGCCACGCCGAGGTGCGCATGGACGAGGTGCGCGGCCACCTCGACGAGACCCACTTCGCGTGGGTCGGGAGCGCGGCGCCCGGAAGCCCCTTCTACTACCGGATCCAGAATCCGGTGATCCTGATCGAGTTCGATCACCAGCGTTCGGGCGGGGTCCCGGGCCGCAACCACATCCACACGGTCGTTCGGACGCCGAACGGGAACGACTACGGGAAGGACCTGCTGCGGCTGCACTACGAGCAGCACGACCACTCCGGAATCTGAGCTTCCGGCCGGTTCGCGCGCCCTCAGCGCTTGTTTCCGAACACGGTCAGGCGGCGGTTCCCGAAGTTGTCGATCGCCCTCCGGTCGCGTTTCCTCCGTTCACGCATCGACGTGGCGTGTCGGATCCATCGAGTCGTGCAAGAGCCGGACGACGTCGATCACGGACGGCGCCGCCGGACTCCCGATGCGGTACAGCACGAAGTGTCGACCTTTCCGGCCGCCGCGTGCGACGTGAAGCGTCATCAGCCCTTCCGCGATCTCATCACGCCGCCGCGACCCGGGGGGGTCGGGTCCGGCCGCGAGCGTTTGGATGGCGCGAGCGAGCGTCTCGGCGTAGACGCGCGCCTGTTCGCTTCCGAAACGTTCCGATGTCCAACGGAGAATGTTGCAGAAGTCGTTCTCGGCCGCGGCCGTCAGACGGACATGCCACTGGCCGGAGCCCGCGATCATTCGCCGCGCGTATCGGACGATCGCCGGCCAAGAGTCTCGGCGACGAGTGCGGACAGGCTCTCGCGCAGCGTTTCCGTTTCTTCGAATGTCCGGTAACGTCCGGCAGCGATGTCCGCGATCCCGACATCGGCGGCTTCGCGCATGGCCTGGAGGCGGATCTCGTTCTCCGTCTCTGCCCTCTCGATCAGCCGCAGCCCCGCGCGCATCACTTCACTGGCGTTCTGGTAACGGCCGGACGTGACCAGCCGGGCGATTACTGCGGCCTGATGATCCGACAGGACGACGTTGCGTGTGGGCATGATCGATCGGCTCCTTTCGGTTCGCACATTATTGGCATATTATGCCAATAATGTCCGTTTGACAACGCTCCGGCCGGCCAACGTCGGCTCGGATGGACGCCGGAGGCCGCGCCCGCTCGTTTCCAAGCCCTCAGCGCCTGTTTCCGAACACGATCAGGTGGCGGTCGCTGATGACGTCGACCTGCAGTTCGTCCAGGCCCGCCTCGGCGAGTTGCGCACGGACTTCGCCGGGTTCGAAGGCGGCGGCCAGCGAGTTGTAGAAGTCGCGGCGCAGGACCTCGGGCTCGCCCGCGGCGTACGCGTCGACGAGGCGCCCGCACTCTTCCAGGCTGGCCGGCCGCATCAGGTCGGCGACGAACACCCGCGCGCCCGGGGCGGCGTGCCGGGCGACGGCCTGCCACAGGACCGCCGGGCGGTGCAGGTGGTGCAGCAGGCTGTTGCTGACGATGGCCATCCAGCGCCGCGCCGGTATGGGCGCTCCCGGGATCGCGCCTTCCAGGAACGACACGCGGTCCCGCAGACCGGTTTCTCGAGAACGGCGTTCGTTGGCGAGCGCGATCATGGCGGCCGAGCCGTCGACGCCCACTAGGGACGCCTCCGGGAACCGGGCCGCGAACCGGAACGTGATGTCGCCCGGCCCGCAACCGAGGTCCAGGACCGGCCCCGCGAGCTCCACGCCGGGGAAACGGGATTCGAACGTTTCCACGATGCGCCGGTGGGCGTCCTCGAAATCCCCCTGCGCGTAGGCTTCAGCCTGCTCGGCGACGTCCATCAACTCGGGCTCGACGATTCGCTGCATGAATGCTCTCGACGGGGGCTCCGTGCGTCAGCCCGTGACGAAGATGCTCCAGGCCGTGTCCAACTGGTCGATCCAGAAATCCGCGTCCGAGGCCAACGCCTCCCGCAGCCTCTCCCGAGTCGGTTCCAGCATGTAGGTCCCGGGATTGCCGCTGCCGGCCGCGGCGCCGGTGATCACGCCGTAGCCTTCGGCGGCGAGGGCCAGCGCCGTGAGGCCCGCGCGTCGGGCGATTTCGCCGAACTCGCGGAAGTGGTCCGCCGCGGCCGTGTAGTCGTTGGCCGCCAGCGAGTGGGCCCCAAGCATGAAGTACGCGTTGGCCATGGGCTCGGGGCCGACCTCGAGCGCTTGGGCGAGCTCCAGATTGAGCCGGGCCGCCGCATGACCGGCCTGCAGGTCCCGCGTGCGGATGCCGATGCCGGGCGCGTCCCATCCGGGCCAGGTATAGGATGCCAGGTTGTAGGCCAGCGTCTTGGCGAGGCCGCGGAACCGGACGGCGGCGCCGGCGTCCCGGCGGGCTTCGGCTTCCGTGGCGCGCGCCAGGCAGAACTCGATCCCGTCCTGGGCCACCCGGACGACGGCGGGCAGATCCTGGCCCGGATCGTAGAGGGACCGGACCACGGAGTCGTATCGCCGTGCGGCCGTTACCGGATCGTCTCCCGCGGACAACATGGCCCGGGCGCGATCGGCGTCGCCGGCTTCGATCAGGGTCCGAACGCGTTCCCAGAGCGGCGGGTCCTCTTGCGCGGCCAAGGCGCCGTTGGCCGTCACGGCCAGGATGAGGGCGGGGAACAGGGCATGGACAAACCGCACGCGTCCGCTTCGCACCGGCCTCGCCAGGGTTCTCATCGCATTCACCGCACCCGCGTTCGCCGGTCATCTTGACACGCTCCGCCGGTCTCGCGAAAACATTCCGCCGACGGCTTCCATCGCGGCGTGCTCCGCGGGCCGGGCGTTTCTCGGCGGTCCAGCCATGGCGCGGCGCGAACGAACCGTTGACACCGGTGTGCCGCGGCGTATAGCTTCAATTGCGGCGGTCCCGCTGTTCCCGGATCGTGAACGGCCCGTGTGCGGAGGAAATCGTGGTGCGACTATTCCTGACTGTTTCTCTGCTGACCCTGGCGGCCCCCGTCTGGGCGTCGGGGCAGGGACTGGGGACCCAGTTTCCCGAGGACTTCGAAGCCCGGCGCCAAGAGCCGCCTCCGCCGCCCTTCGTCGAGCCTCCGCGCAACGCGGAGGGCCGCGTGCTGCTGGGCGCGCCCGAGGGCGAGACCGGCCTGTGGGTCGGAGGCGGCGGCGTCACGCCCGTCGACGGCGGCGAGGTGCCCTACCAGCCGTGGGCGCGGGAGCTGGTGACATACCGGCGGGCGAGCCCCCTGGAGCCGCACACGCGATGCAAGCCGTCGGGAGGGCCGCGCCAGTGGTTGACGCCCTATGGCGCCGAGATCGTCGAGATCCCGGAACTCCAACGCGTCTACATCTTCGACATCGGCGGTCCGCACACTTTCCGGACCGTCTACATGGACGGCCGGCCTCATCCCGACGACTTGACGCCCAGTTACTACGGGCACAGCGTGGGACGGTGGGAAGGCGACACGTTGGTGATCGATTCCGTGGGGTACAACGAACGGTTCTGGATGGACCGGGGTCGGACGCCGCACACCGAAGACTTGCACATGGTGGAGCGTCTGACGCGCACGGGTCTGAACGACTTGACCTACGAGATCACGATCGACGATCCCAACGTGTACACGGAGACGTGGACCGGCCGGCTGAACATGCGCTGGCTGCCCGACCGCGAGCTGTTCGAGTACATCTGCCAGGACAACAACTACGCGACCGACATCATGATCGGCGTTCAGGACGACGTCGACCGCCTCTGGATCATTCCCTGAGGGAGCGGAAGGGCAAGGGATGTTTCCCATGCTGCGTGTCGGGACGGCGCTGCTGGCCGCATCGGCGGCGCTTCCGTCGTCTTCCGCGCAGGATGCGCCGGATCCCGTTCTGGAATCCCAGCTTCGGCGCGTCTTTCCGCGCGCGACGTCGTTCTCGGACAAGCAGCCCGGGCCGCCCCGCCACTTCGTTGCCTACGTGGGCGATCCGGCGGACCGGGTCGTCGGCGGATACGTCTTCTGGACAACCGAGCTGGAGCCGCTGGAACGCGGCTACGACGGCCCGATCAAGATGCTGGTCGGCGTGGGCACGGACGCGGAGCTGACCGGCGTTCTCGTCACCGAGCACCGCGAACCCTACGGCTACTTCTCGGTCGACCTTCCCGCGTTCGCCAACCAGTTCCTCGGCAAGGACATCCGCGACCCGTTCCGGGTCGGCGCCGACGTGGACGCCATCTCGCGAGCCACGATCACGATCACCAGTTCCTCGCGCGCGATCCGGAACGGCGCACGGCGCGTCGCCCGCGCCCTGATGCGGCCGCCGGGTTCCACCCCGTGAAGCGCCGCGCTCCCACTCTGTGCCTCGCGACTGTTCTCGCCGTGTCTCTCGGCGGTCCCGCGGCCGCCGCGATTCAGGAGACCCCCCCCGCGACGCTGACCGAGGAGGAGCTCGACGACCTCTGGGGCTTCGGAGACGAGGATAACGAGATCGCGATTCCCACCTGGGGCGAGGACATTCGTGAGCAGGCGCCGGATCTGGCGATGTTCGCCGCGTTCGCCGCTCTGGCCATGACGGGTTTCTTCCTGAAGAGCGAGCGGCTCAAGTGGATCACGCTGGGGGCCGCCGTCCTGTACCTGGGATTCGCCCAGAGCCAGCTCGTTTCCATCGTCAACATCTTCGCGTTGACGGAATGGAATCTGCCGTTGTTCCGGTACAACCTGGCCTGGTACCTGTTCGCGGGTTTCGCAGTGGTGACGACCATCCTGTGGGGGCGCGTGTACTGCGGCCGCGTCTGCGCGTTCGGCGCCCTGACGCAACTGCTGGACAAGGTCGTTCCGTCCCGCCTCCGCTTCGAGGTGCCGCCGGCGCTGGAGCGGCGCGCCGGCTATATCAAGTACGGCCTGCTCGCGGCCACGGTCCTCTACTTCCTCATCACGCGGGACATCTCGATCTACCGGTACGTCGAACCGTTCTGGATGTTCACGCTCCAGGCCTCGACGGCCATGTGGGTCGGCCTGGCCGCGCTGCTGGCGGCGACCGTCTTCGTCCGCAACCTGTACTGCCGCTTCCTGTGTCCGGTAGGGGCGTTTCTCGGACTGCTGTCGAAGCTGACGGTGTTCCGCATCAAGCGCTGGTCGGAGTGCAACACGTGCACGATCTGCGAGAAGGCGTGCGAGTGGGGGGCGATCCGGGGGCCGGAGATCGTCGTCACGGAGTGCGTCCGCTGCGACGACTGTGAACGCCTGTACGCGGACACCGCGAAGTGTCCCCACTGGTTGATCCTCGCCCGGAAGAAGCGCCGGGCCGCCGCTCCCGCCCCCGGGGCCTGACGCCGGGCGGGGATCCCCCGCGTCGCGCGTGTCGGAAGATACTCGAAAGAATAGTTTGGCCGGAGCCATCGGGGATGCGAACATGGTGCAGGTCCACGACGCGCCTGCGAAGCCCGGCACGTCCGTGCGCGATGCGTGTTGCGGTCGAATCGGGGCGCCGCAGGCCATTGCGTCGGGCAAGGAGAATTCGCAATCATGGTGCGTAACCGGTTCCGGTATCCGTTTCTGAGCTTCCTGGCAGCCATCACCCTGGCGGTCCCCGATTCCCA
>JAJEDW010000097.1 GCA_022821265.1 Acidobacteriota bacterium | reverse complement strand
GTTGAGTCCGCTGCGCTCCCCGTCGCCGATCCCGAGGGCGTGCACGAGGGTGAGGTCCCGCGGGTGGCCGGTCTCGAGGAACGCGCGTTCGAGCACCGCGAACAGCGCGTCCGCCTCGAGGAAGACGCCGGAGCCGGTGAGCGCCACCGTCGCGCCGTCCGGGACGCTCGCGGTCACGTCCTCCGGCGAGAGCGCGGTGACCGCGTTGCCGGCGGACCGTGGTTCCTCCCTGGCCGGACCCGTCATGCCGTCCCTCGCCTTGATCCGACACGGTCCGGGAATTATATAACAGGTTAGTTACCAGCGAGTCGGAGTGGATTGTGAGAGATCCCGGTTCCGACTTCGCCCGGGAAGCAACGCCGGACATCCCGTGCGCAGGGTTTCTTCACGCCGGCAGATGACTTGCCCCGGCACGGAGGTCAAGGGCCGAAGTCACTCCTCCATGTCTGCCGCGTCGGCCACCAGCATTTGGTGCAGGTATCTCAACGCATCCTGAAATACTGCGAGCAGCAACAGGGCGCTTCCCACCGGAACGGCGAGATAGACCCAGAACAGGGACAGCGATTCGAGCAGGATGATGCGCTGTCCCTTCGCACCCTCGGCCGCCGTCAGTCCGTAGACCAGGAAGACGACCAGGACCGACATCGATACAAGCGCGATACCGAGCTTGAGCCCCGCGGCGGCCCGTCCGGAGAGCGCCTTCGGCAGGATGTCCATCTCGATGTGCTTGCCCTGGCGATAGACGAAGACGCTGCCGGTGAAGGTCATCCACACCATGAGGAGCTTCGGGAATTCCTCCTGCCATTGCAGCGGGGAGTTGAAGACGTAGCGCATCACGACGCCACCGAAGACGACGGCGGCAATCAGCGCCGCCAGCACGCAGGCGATGACCGCGCACACCGTCGCGATTGCCGCGTTGGCCCGATCGATTCCGGCAATGGTTCGGGAGAGCACGTTCAGATGGCTGTCGAACATTGCGGTCAAGACATGCCCTTGCGTCATTCGCCTCGGGAGCGGCGCGGCGGGTGCCGCGCCGCTCCCTTCGCGTGGTCGTCAGTTCCCCAGAACCGCGGCGCGGTCGGCGTCGATCGCCGCTTCGGCGTCGGCGATCGCACCGAGCCACTTGTCCAGCCACTCGGTGCCGAACTGCTCGGCGTACCACTCGCGCATGCTGTCGCGTGTGGCGAGGAAGGTCGCCTTTTCCTCGGCGGTCGGCACGTAGATCGTATTGCCGCCGTCCATCCACTTCTCCGCCGCCAGCGACTGGAACGACTTGTTGAAGTTGGTCTGGACACCGACCGACAGTTGCACCGCGTCGACCACCATGTTGCGCAGCTCCTCCGGCAACGCCTTCAGCCAGGCGGCACTCATCCAGTTGAAACCGTAGATGTAGGTGTGGCCGTCGAGAACGATATGCGACAGAGGCTCGTTCATGCCCTGCGGGATATAGTCCCCGATGGCGTTCTTGGTGCCGTCCACGACGCCGGTCGATAGCGAGGTATAGAGCTCGTTCCACGGGATCGGCGTCGCCGACGCGCCGAGCTTGTTGACGAACTCGACCTGGAGATCGGACGAAATCGTGCGGATCTTGAGCCCTTCCAGATCGCTGGCGACGCGGATTTGCCGCTCCGTCGTGGCGAAGTTCCGCCACGATCCGGTGTTGCCCACCGCGACCAGGAGGATGTTGCCGGTCTTCTCGAGCACCGCCTGGCGGACTTCGCCCCACACGGGGGAGGTCATCATCGTCTCGGCCACGCGGTCGTCGCGCAGCGTGTAGGGCAGGTCGGTCACCTGGATCTCGGGGAAGAAGCTGGCGATTCCGCCGACCGTGGTCGAGGTGAACTCCAGCGTGTTGTTGTTCACCTGCTCCAGCATCTCGCGGAAGTTGCCGAGCTGTCCCGAAGGATAGATCTCGACCGCAATGCGTCCTTGCGAGTTGTTCTCGATGTAGCTCTTCAGGAACACGGACATCAGGTGGTCGTCGGCCTCCACGCTGGGCGCCGATACGTGCCCGATCTTCATCGTGAACTCGGCCGCCGTGACGACCCCGGAAACACTCAGCGCGAGGCATACCGCGCCGGCCAGCAGGATTCTTGGTGGTTTGAGGTGAATCATGTTGTTCTCCCTTGGTTGAAGCGACGAGTCAGCCCGCAAGATATCTCCGATTCGTGCCCTGGCCGTGAAGCGGTGACATCGGCGGGTCAATCCGCGAACCCGAACATTCGCGGCAATGTCATCGAAATGGCCGGAACGTACGTCGTCAGGCCGATGACAAAGATGTGAATTGCGTAGTAGGAAAGCATTTCGCGGCAGATCGCGAAGATGTTCTCCCGCGAGATCGACCCCGCAACGAACAGTACCAGCCCCATTGGCGGCGTCGCCAAGCCGATGCTCAGGTTGATGCACGTGATCACCGCGAGATGCAGGGGATCGACGCCGTACTGCAGCACGGCCGGCGCGACCAGAGGGCCGACGATCAGGACGGCCGGACCCGCATCGAGCACCATCCCGACGAGAAGCAGAAAGACGTTCAGCGCGAGCAGGACCACGATGGGATTGTCGAACGTGGAGAACGCGAACCCGGCCAGCTCTCGTGGCGCGCCCGAGAGCGCCATCGCCCACGCGAAGACGGAGCCGGCCGCAACGATGAAGAGAATGCTGGCGGATTGCGAAACGCCCCGCAGGAACACGGCGGGAAGTTCGTGAAAGCGCAACGATCTCAGCACGAAGAGTGAAATGAACAACGTGTAGACCAGGACGACCGCGGCTGCCTCGGTCGGGGTGAAGGCACCGCCGACGATCCCCACCACCACGATGACCGGCGCCATCAGCGGAAGGAATCCGTCGCGGACCGCGTGAAACCTCCTTGCGACGGTCGCACGGGTCGTCTCGGGCGGCAATCCCTTCCGATTCGCGACCAGCCTGGTCATGACCATCAGGAGAGCGCCCATGATGATCCCGGGCACGAGCCCGGCAAGAAACAGCCCGCCCACCGAGACGTGCATCACGAAGGCATAGATCACCATCATGATGCTCGGCGGAATGATCGGGCCGATGATCGACGATGCCGCGGTGACCGCCGCGGCGAATTTCCGGCTGTAGCCCTCCCTCTCCATGGCCGGGATCATCATCGAGCCCAGGGCCGAGGTATCGGCCACGGCCGACCCGCTGAGCCCGGCAAACAGCATGCTCGTGGCGATATTGACCTGCGCCAGCCCGGCGCGGAAATGCCCGACGAACGCCTGGGCGACGGCAACCAGCCTGGCGGTGACGCCACCCGCGTTCATCACTTCGCCGGACAGGATGAACAGCGGGATGGCGAGCAGCGGAAACTGGTTGATGCCGCCGAGCAGCTTCTGCGGGACGATGTTCAGAAACGTCCACTTGTCGGCGAGCATGAATCCGACGATCGGCGCAAGCGAGAGCGCGAGCGCGATCGGCACGCCTACGGCCATCAGCACCAGGAACAGTATCGCGAATGTTGCAGACATTGCGGGCGTCACCTGTCCACGAACCGATGCCCCGATTCGAGCTGCCGCAGGTCGTTCCGATCCGGCAGCGATTCGATGTTGCCGGGCAGGCGCACGCACCACCCGGCAACGGCGTTTCCGAGGGCGACGGATTCGCGGGAGTTCCGGCCGTCGAGGAGTCCGCAGATGTAGCCGGCCGCAAATGCGTCTCCCGCGCCGAACCGATCGAACGCGGGCTCGGCCCCGTATCCCTCGACGCGCTCCGCGCCGTCGGCGCCGGACAGCACGGCGCCGCGGGCTCCGAGCTTGAGCACGACGCTCGGCAGGCCGAGTCCGTGCAGGTAGTCGAGTTGCGCCCGTTCCTCCGCCAGGCCGGTCAGCTTGACGAGATCCTCCCGGCCCGCCAGCACGTGGTCCGAGCGCAGCATCAGGTCCTCGATGCACGGCCGGGCTTCTTCCGGAGGCCAGACCGCGGCGCGATAGTTCGGGTCGAACACGACGGCGACGCCGTTCGCACGGGCGATTTCGACAGCCCGCAGCACCGCCGCCCGGCACGACGGCGAGAGCCCGGGCGTG